>VGRA01000133.1 GCA_016875515.1 Deltaproteobacteria bacterium
GGACGTGGAGGATGACGCCGCATTCCGCCCGGGGGTGAAGCGCTACCCGGAGCCGGACACGGGGCGGCTGGAGCTGCCGGTGCTGGGCGCAGGCAGCACCCCTCCCACGGGGCTGATGGTGGAGCCCCTGCCCCAGAACACCGTGGTGATGGAGATACCGCGCCCGCCGGGCCCCACCACCGGGCCCATGGGGGCCTTCACGCCGCGGTCCGGCTCGGTGACCGGGCCGGCGGAGGTGTTTCCCGGCGAGACGCCCCGCGGGGGCGTGGTGACCGGTCCCGGCGCGGCGGTGACGGGAGAGCAGCCGCGCGACTGGGCAGCCCCGGTGACGGCCCCATCCGAGGCAGTGGGGGGGCGCCGCGGCGGGCGTGGCCTGGTGCTGGGGGTGGTGGTCGGCGTGCTGGCCGTGGGCGGGGCGGTGGCCTGGTGGTTGGTGCGCGCCCCGCCGCCGACCGTTCCTCCGCGCAGCCCCCCGGTCCCCGCGCAAGCCCGGGAGCGGCCCACGCCCGAGTCCGTGCCCGCGCCTGTCCCGGCGGCGCCGGCGGCAGCACCCGTACCCACCCCGGCGGCGCCCACGCCGGTCCCCGCACCTGCGGTCCTTCCGCCTGAGCCAGCGCCTGGGCCCGCGCCTGTACCTGCGCCTGCACCCGGCCCCGGGGTGGCCCGTCCCGCCGCGCCCCGGCCCGGGGCTGCGCAGCCCGCTGTTGCCATGGGAGGCGAGCGCTCGGACAAGCAGGAGGTGGAGCAGGCCTGGGCGCGGCTGACCGAGCGGATCGAGGGCTTGGAGGTGGCCTGCGGCGGCAACGAGCCGAAGATGGACAAGCTGCGCAGCCGCTACAGCGCCATCCAGAAGGCGGTGCTTCTGGAGGAGCGCGACGACGCGGA
Organism: Deltaproteobacteria bacterium; assembly: GCA_016875515.1. Taxonomy (GTDB): domain Bacteria; phylum Myxococcota; class Myxococcia; order Myxococcales; family Myxococcaceae; genus VGRA01. The sequence goes on from VGRA01000133.1 coordinate 886, forward strand.
CGTCCTCAAGCGCATCTCCAACCTGCTGGATGCCGTCAATGAGTGCGCGCTGCACTGAGGGTGCCGTCCCCGGGGGGGGGCTGGTGCTGGAGGGGGTCTGCGCGTGGCACGGAAGCGCGCAGGTGCTCCACGGGGTGTCCGCCTGTTTCCACCCGGGGCGCCTGGCCGTGGTGCTGGGCCCCAACGGCGCGGGGAAGAGCACGCTCTTGCGCGCCTGCCTGGGACTGCACCCCGTGGTGGAGGGGGAGGTGCGGCTGGCCGGGCGTCCCCTGCGTGCCTGGGGGCGGGCGGGACTGGCGCGGCAGGTGGCGTGGGTGCCACAGCGGCCGGGGGCCGTGGAGGGCTTCACGGCGCGCGAGTGGGTGCTCATGGGGCGCACGCCGCACCTGGGGCTGCTGGGGCTGACGGGACCGGCAGACGCGGCGCGGGCAGACGCCTGGCTCGCCGAGGTGGGCCTGCCCGGGGTGGGGGACCGCCCGGTGGAGGCGCTTTCCGGAGGGGAGCAGCGGCTGGTGCTGTTCGCCCGGGCGCTCGCGCAGGAGGCGGCAGGGGTGCTGCTGGACGAGCCCACGGCCTTCCTGGACGTGCGCCACCAGGTGGCGCTGCTGGAGCGCGCGCGGGGCCACGTGCGCCAGGGCGGGTGGGCGGTGGCGGTGCTGCACGACGTGAACCTGGCCGCGGCCTGGGCGGACGACGTGCTGCTGCTCCGCTCGGGGCGGGTGGTGGCGCACGGGAGCGCAGCGGAGGTGCTGACGCCCGCGCTGCTCGGGGAACTTTACGGTGTGCCGGTGGTGCAGGCGGAAGCGGGCGGGCAGCGGCTGTACGCGGCAAAGGCCGGTTGAACGCGGGGCAGGTGTGGCGCCTGCGCCTGGGCTTTGGCATGCTGCGGTTCCAAGTGTCGGGGGGAGCTGAGGTGTTCCACGCCTCGGTGAAGGTGCTACGGCGGCACCGCTTCGGGGCGCTGCCGGAGGCGGAGGGGCTGCGCCGGACGGGGCACCTCTGGGTGGAAGGTTACCTGGCCACGCCGGTGGGGTAGGTGATTGCCGCGGGCCTCCGGGGGACCACCCCGGAGCAGGCGCTGCGGCGGCTCGTGCAGCACGTGAAGACGGCCCGGCACGACGCGGCCATCCGGCTGGAGGGGGTCACCGAGCGGTCCTGGCAGCTGCGGCTGATGCAATCCGAGGTGCTGCCGGACTTCAACCAGGGCGTCTTCGAGGCGCTGCTGTCCGGCGCGGTCACCGGGACGGCGGGCGTGGAGGTGCAGATGGAGTCCACCTGCCCGCAGTACACCACGCTGTTGGTGCGCTGGTAGCGGGCCTCAGCCCGGAGGCCAGCCCAGCTGCCGCCCGCCGAGCAGGTGCAGGTGCAGGTGGAAGACGGTCTGTCCCGCGTCCCCGAGCGTGTTCATCACCAGCCGGTAGCCGGAGGCGGCAATGCCCTTCTCGGCCGCCAGCCGGGCCGCGGTGGTGAAGAGGTGGCCCACGAGCGGCTCGTCCCCGGGCTGCAGGTCGTTCACCGTGGCGACGTGGCGGTTGGGGAGGACGAGCAGGTGGACGGGGGCCTGGGGGTGGATGTCCTGCAGGACGAAGCAGTGCTCGTCCCGGTGAAGGGGCTGGGCTGGGATGAGGCCGTCCCGGATGCGGCAGAACAAGCAGTCGTTGGGAGCCATGGGCGCGTGATATCCACGGTGGCACCGTGACGTCCATCAAGGTCGAGAGGCTGCTGGAGAAGAACGAGTACGGGTTGGAACTCCAACTCGTCACCGGGGCGGCGGGGCTGTCCCGGCTCATCTCCTCCTCGCGCATCCAGAAGCCGGGGCTGGCGCTCACGGGCTTCACCGAGCACCTGCATGAGCAGCGGGTGCAGGTGTTCGGCAACACGGAGGTGAGCTACCTGCGGACGCTGCCGGAGGCGCGCCAGCGGGAGGTGCTGATGCACCTGTTCCAGGCAGACCTGGCCTGCGTGGTGGTGACCAAGGACCTGGCGGTGCCGCCGGTGCTGGAGGCGTGCTGCACGGCGTGCAACCTGGCGCTGATGAAGACCCCCCAGCTGTCCTCCACCTTCATCGTGCAGGTGCAGGCGTTCCTGGAGGAGGCGCTGACGGCCTATACCTCCAAGCACGGGGTGCTGGTGGACGTCTTCGGCGTGGGCATCCTGCTGCTGGGCAAGAGCGGCATCGGCAAGAGCGAAATCGCCCTGGACCTGGTGATGCGGGGCCACCGCCTGGTGGCAGACGACGTGGTGGACGTGGCCCGGCGGAAGACGGGGGTGGTGTACGGGGCAGGTAACCCCATCATCCAGCACCACATGGAGATACGGGGCCTGGGCATCATCAACATCAAGGACCTGTTCGGCGTGGCCTCGGTCCGCGAGCGGAAGAAGATTGAGCTCGTCGTGGAGTTGGTGGACTGGGATCCGCACCACGAGTACGACCGGCTGGGGGTGGAGGAGCGGAAGTTCACCGTGCTGGACGTGGAGGTGCCGCTGCTGGTGGTGCCGGTGAGGCCGGGGCGCAACATGACCACCATCGTGGAGGTGGCGGCGCGCAACCACCTGCTCAAGCTGCAGGGGCACCACTCGGCCCGGGAGTTCGCCGAGCGGCTGAACCAGGCCATCCAGGAGGGGGCCTCGCGGCGGCTGGTGGGCGGGGAGGACATCGAGTGAGCGCGGAGGGCGGCGGCAAGCGCATCGTCGTGCTGACGGGGATGAGCGGGGGCGGCAAGTCCACCGCGGTGCGGGCGCTGGAGGACGCGGGCTACTTCTGCGTGGACAACCTGCCGGTGGTGCTGGTGCCCAAGCTGCTGGAACTGGTGGGCCAGGGGCAGAAGCCGCGCATCGCGCTGGTGATGGACGCGCGCGAGGGGGCGTTCCTCAAGGACGCCCCGGCGGTGCTGGAGGAGGCCCGGCGCGCGGGGCACGAGGTGAGCGTGGTGTTCCTGGACGCGTCCGACGACGTGCTCCTGCGCCGCTTCAGCGAGACGCGGCGGCGCCACCCGCTGGCCCCGGACTCCACCGCGGCGGAGGGCATCCGCAAGGAGCGGCAGCTCTTGCGGGACCTGCGCGAGGTGGCCGAGCAGGTGGTGGACACCTCGGGGCTGACGGTGCACGACCTCAAGCGCCTGGTGCAGGCGCGCTTCTCCCCGGCAGACACCCACGCCCCCACGCTCAACGTGCTGAGCTTCGGCTTCCGCTACGGCGTGCCCTCCCAGGCGGACCTGGTGCTGGACGTCCGCTTCCTGCCCAACCCGTACTTCGTCCCGGAGCTGAAGCCGCTGACGGGCGAGGACCCCCGCGTCTCCTCCTGGGTGATGGAGCGGGAGGATGCGCAGGCCTTCCTGGAGAAGCTGGTGGACCTGTACCGGTTCCTCTTTCCCCGCTACCAGCGGGAGGGGAAGGCCTACCTCACCGTGGCGCTGGGCTGCACCGGCGGCAAGCACCGCTCCGTGTCCATGGCCAACGAGCTCGCCCGGCGCCTGTCCGCGGATGGAATGCAATTGCCACCTGCGTGGCATCGGGACATCGACAAGGAGTAGCCCGCCGCCGCTCACCCGGCCGGGCGGGACACGAGCGCCACCTCGCGCTGCGTCACCTCGCGGAGCAGCTTCCCCACGCGGTCCGGGGCGTCCACCAGCGCAATGTCCGACAGGCTGATGACCCCCGCGGGACGCCCCTGGGCGTCCACCACCAGCGCGCGGGACTTCTTGTCCCTGCCCATCCGGGCCTCCACCTCCCGCAGGTCGTCCTCGGGCCTGCAGGTCATCACCCCGGGGCTCATCAAATGCTCCACCGGCGTGGTGGCCGGCTTTCCTGCTGCCGCGATCCGCAGGCCAATGTCCCGGTCCGTCAGGATGCCCCGGGCCTTCCCCTCCCCGTCCACCACCGGGACGAAGCCCACGCGCTCGTCCCGCACCAGCCTCGTGGCGGCGCTCGCCGGCTCGCCCTCCTTGCAGGTGAAGACGTGGCTCAACATCACCTCGCTGCATGTCATGTGCGCACCCTCCCTTGGTCCCCAAGATGGACAGGGGTGTTGCGTGCGCAAGGGCGCGGGGGTAGAGGCCGCGGGTGTGATTGGGCTCGTCATTGCAGCGCACGGTCGCCTGGCCCGGGAGATGGTCGCCACGGCCGAGCAGATGGTGGGCCCGCTGCAGGCCTGCGAGCCCGTGGAGATTGCCCCCGGCACCTCCCCGGAGGCGGTGGCGGCGCGGCTGCGGGAGGCGGTGGGCCACGTGGACGGCGGGGCCGGGGTGCTGGTGCTGACGGACCTGCTGGGCGGGACGCCGTGCAACCAGTGCCTCGGGCTGTGCAGCGAACTGCACCTGGAGGTGCTCTCGGGGGTGAACCTCCCCATGCTGCTGAAGGCGAACAGCTTGAGGGATGCGGGCGGCTCGCTCGCCGCGCTCGCCGAGTCCCTAGCCGCCTACGGCCAGAAGCACATCACCCACGCCACGGCCCTGCTGCGGGCCGCCACCTCGCCGGACCGGTGACGCCATGGTGAACCTGATGCGGGTGGACGAGCGGCTGGTGCACGGGCAGGTGGTGCAGGCGTGGCTGCCGAAGTTGAAGGTGGCCCGCGTGGTGGTGGCGGACGACGCGGCAGCAGGCAACCCGCTGGCCACAGCCGCCATGGGGCTGGCCCTGGGGGAGGACGTGGAGTTCCTCTGCCGGCCGCTGTCCCGGGTGGACTTCCGGGCGCTGTCCGCGGACCGGGTGGCAACCCTGGTGCTGGTGCGGGACGTGGGCTCGGCGGTGGCGGCGCACGCGGCGGGGCTGCGGGCCCCCGTCAACCTGGGCAACGTGCACGCGGCCCCCGGGCGCAAGGCGGTCACCCCCTCGCTCCACCTGTCGGACGCGGAGCTCTTGCAGCTACAGCAGCTGGAGGACGCGGGGGTGGCGGTGGAAGCGCGCGCGGTGCCGGCCGAGCGCCCTCTGGGGCTGCAGCAGCTGCGGCAGCACCTCGCATGACGGTGGAGTGGGGGCAGGTGCTGTGGGCCTTTGCCTGGGGCGGCCTGTGCGCGGTGGAGCGGCGCGGCTTCCTGCAGGCCATGGTGAGCCGCCCGCTGGTGGCGGGCACGGGGGCCGGGCTGCTGCTGGGGGACGTGCAGGCGGGGCTCTACGTGGGGTTGCTGTTCGAGCTGTACTACCTGGGGACCGCGTCCCTGGGGGCCTCCCGCCCAGAGAACGACACGCTGGCGGCGACGGCGGGGGCGGCCTTCGCGGTGGGGCTCGCCCGGGCCAACGGCGCCCCCAGCGTGCCGGCGGTGTGGAGCCTGGGGGTGCTCACCTGCGCGGGGATGGGGCCGCTGGGGCGGTGGATGGAGATGCGGCTGGAGCGCCACGCGGCAGGGCTGCTGGGGCGGGCGGCCTCCATTGCGGAGGCGGGGCAGCTGCGGCGGGCGGTGCGGCAGAACCTCTTCGGGCTGTGGCCCTTCTTCGCGGCCTTCGGGGCGGTGACGGCGCTCGCCTCCCTGGCCGGGCAGCTGGCGGCACCGTGGGAGCGGCGCGTGCCGCTGGAGTTGCTGCGGGGGCTGGCGTGGGCCTACCCGGCCATGGCGTCCGTGGCGGCCGCCATTGCGGTGCGCGGGGCGAATGACAGGCGGGGCCACCTGTACGCGGGGGTGGCGGCGGTGGCGGTGGGGGCGGCGGCCTGGGGGGCGGGGCCATGAGGATGCCGCGCAGCGTGCTGCTCCGCGTCTACGGGCGGTCCCTCTTCCTCCAGGCGGCGTGGAACCCTCAGGGGATGCAGAACCTGGGGCTGGCCTACGCGCTCTACCCGGCGCTGGAGGTGCTGTACCCGGACGAGGTGGCCCGCAGCGAGGCGGTGCGGCGGCACCTCACCGTCTTCAACACGCACCCCTACGTGGCCGCCTCCATCGTGGGCGGGGTGCTGCACCACGAGCGGCGGATTGCGCGGGGGGAGGAGTCCCCGGACCGGGTGGTGGCCTTCAAGGCGGCGCTGATGGGGCCGCTGGCGGCGCTGGGGGACGGCTTCTTCTGGCTGTCCTTGCGGCCGGCGGTGGGGGCGGCCTGCGCGGCGCTGGTGCCGTGGCTGGGCGGCTGGGCGGCGCTGCTCTTCCTGTTCCTCTACAACGCGGTGCACCTGTGGCTGCGGGCGCGCTTCTACCGGCTGGGGCTGCTGCTGGGGGACGGGCTGGTGAACCAACCGGCGCTGCAGCGGCTGCCGCGGTGGGGCACCCGGCTGCGCCACGTGGCGGCGGCGTGCGCGGGGGGGC
>VGRA01000134.1 GCA_016875515.1 Deltaproteobacteria bacterium
CCAGCCGGCCCCCCACCGAGGTGGAGACGCGGGACATGGGCACCCCGCCCTCCGCGTCCCCGCCCTCCGCGCCCCTGCCTCCGCAAGAACGTCCCAAGTGGACGAAGCTGGCACTGGGCGCGGCCCTCTTCACGTTCAGCGTGGGGGCGTCCGCGGCGTGGGTGGTGACGCGGGCCAACGCGCTGGAGGGTCCCCCGGTGCAGGTGGGCTGGCCCCCCACCATTGACGCCCGGGTGCTCGCCGAGGACATCGAGCCGCTGCGACGCCACCTGGAGACCCAGGTCCGTCGCCCGGTGAAGTTCAGCTTCGCGGGGACGTACCAGGAGCTCTCGCAGCAGTTGCTCGCCGGGGAGGTGGACTTCGCCACCCTGCCGCCGGTGCTCCTGGTCCACACCGAGGACGCCAACCCCGGCGTCCACCCGCTCGCCACGAAGATCGTCGGCGGGAACTCCCGCAGCGACGGCGTGCTCGTGGCGCGGGGCTCGTCCGGCATGGGCTCGGTGGCAGACCTCAAGGGCAAGTCCCTGTGCATCCCGGACCGGGATTCCACCACCGGGGTGCTCTTTCCCCGCGTGGCAGCGCGCCGGGCCGGGGTGGACTGGGACCGGGACGTGCGCCTGGTGGTCAGCGGCAACCACCTGCAGGTGCTGAGGGACCTGGTGGAAGGCCGCTGCGAGGCGGGGGCCACCTACTCCGCCGCGCTGCTCAACGCCGTCACGCAGGGAGTGGACGTCACCGGGCTCCGCCAGGTGGCCATCACCGGGCGCGCCCCGCAGGACAGCGTGGTGGCGGGACCGAAGGTGCCGGCGCCCCTCTCCGAGCAGCTGCGGCAGGCCCTGCTCTCCTACCATCCGCCCGCGGACCGGCCGGGCGGGACGGGCTCGGTGGAGCGGATCTCCGGCTTCGTCGCCGTGAGGCCGGAGGACTACGCGCAGGTCCGGGAGCTGATGGCCCCGCCGGCGCCGCCCGTCCCGGACGCTGCCGAAAGCGATGCAGCGCCCTGAGCCGCAAGGCGTTACAACGCGGCCCCTATGAAGACCTTGAACCTGGGGTGGGCGGTCCTGTTGGCCTGTGCAGTGGGGTGCGGCGGACCGGTGGAGCCGGTCAACGCGGACGGGGGAAGCGGCACCTCCCGCCCGGATGCGGGCGGAACCAACACCGGGGAGGACGCCGGAGCCTCCAGCGGCGAGGACGCAGGCAGCGGAGGCACCGGGGACGCAGGAACCGGCCCGGATGCGGGCGTTCCGCCCGGGCCTGACGCCGGGGTGCCCCCCGCGGACGCCGGCACCGGTGGCGGGCAGGATGCCGGCTCGGCGCCGGACGCGGGGTGTGATCTCACCTCCTGCGGCGGCTCTCCGGACGTGGCGGGCGCCCGCACCGTGCAGGTCAGCACCGCCTCGCTGTCCGAGCCCAAGGGCACCGTGGCGCTGAAGGTCTACACGCCGGCGGGCGTGACGGGGGCCCCGGTGATCGTGGTGCACCCGGGCTTCCAACTGGCTGGTGACCAGTACACCTCCTACGCCCAGCACCTCGCCTCCCGCGGCTACGTCGTGGTCGTCACGACCCCTCCGTACGGCGGCCTGTTCAGCCCGACCTCCCATGCGGAGCTGGCGACCTACCTCGGCCACGTCCTGGACTGGGTGGTGCAGCAGGCGGGGAGCGGAACCCTCGCCGGCGTGGCGGACCCGTCCCGGATTGGGCTCGCCGGCCACTCCCTGGGCGGGAAGCTCTCCCTGCTGGTGGCCAGCTCGGACGCGCGCCCGAAGGCGGTCTTCGCGCTGGACCCGGTGGACAGCGGGAGCCCGCTGAGCTCGGACCCGGTGGCGTACCCCTCCGTCGCCCCGCAGAAGATGGGCAGCATCACCGTCCCGCTGGGCCTCATTGGAGAGACCACCAACGCCACCGGTGGCTTCCAGCCCTGCGCGCCCTCAGGGGAGAACTTCCAAGCCTACGCTTCCAGCGCGGTCTCCCCCACGGTGGTGCAGGAGATGGTGGGCGCCAACCACGTCTCCTTCCTGGACAACCCGGCCTGCGGGTTCACCTGCTCGGCCTGCGCGGCTGGAACGGACGTGCCCGCCACGACGCGCCGGCTGTCCCGGCGCGCCATGACCGCGTTCTTCGACCTCACGCTGCGGGGGGACACTGCCGCCCGCGGCTGGCTGGCCGGGACGCAGGTGCAGCCGGACGTGACCGCGGGCCTGGTGGTGGTGCAGGTGTTGAACGGCTTCTAGCCCTTCATGCACTGCGGGGGGCAGCGGGGCATCACCGCGAGAAGGATTCCCGCACGCGCACGAGCGAGGAGCTGCGGCTGCACAGGATTCGTCGGGTCTCCTCAAGTCCCCTCGTCGCCCGGGGGCGACACCTCCCGCGAGGCCGACATCCCGGCCCTCCCCGGCGCGACAACCTCCGGCAGTCCCTTCCCCGGAGCTTCCGTGTCAAACCTCCTGACATCCGCCTGCGGCACGGTCCTCTGGACCACCCTGCTGTCTCTGGCCGGCTGCGGCGGGCCCCTGGAGGAGTTCCCGGACGAGTGGGCCGCCACCGCCGAGACAGCCGTAGAGGACGGGGTGCTGGAGGGGCTCGAGGCGGAGGACTGCGTCCTCCCGGCGGCGGCGTCGGAGCTGGGGACGCTGCACCAGGGGCTCGCGGACGGAACGCCGCAGGTGGTGTACGTCAACTTCGACGGCCCCAGCATTGCCCACTGCAACGGCTGCAGCGACGCGCAGGGCAACCGCTCGCTGGTGATGGGCCACCTCGGCCACCCCAACGGCTTCAACTTCCAGCCGTACACCCACGCGGCCCGCAAGGCCGCCATCCTCAACTTCCTGCAGACGTGGTTCGCCCCGTACCACGTGACCTTCACCACCTCGCGCCCCGCGGCGGGCCCCTACACCACGGTGGTGGTGTCGCCCTCCCAGCCCACCACCGGCAGCCGCGGCATCGCCCCGCTGGACTGCGGCAACATGAACCGCGACGACATCGCCTTCGTGTACCGGGTGGGGGACGGGCGGCGGTTCCCCAACGCACAGAGCATCGCCAAGGCGGTGGCCCACGAGCTGGGGCTCAGCTTTGGCCTGGCGCACGTCAAGGGCACCAGCCAGATCATGCACTACGCCTCGGCGGGGGCACGCTTCGGCGTGGCCGCGTACGACACCGCGCACCCCAGCGGGAAGTGCTTCGGCGGCAACACCCAGGACGCCCCGGCGCTGCTGCGGGCCAACGTGGGGGCGCAGCCGTAGGGATGCAGGCACAGCGGCCACCGCCCCCGGGCCTCCTCAAGCGGCTGCACGCGGGCGCCGCGGCTGTTGCCATCTTGTATGGGCTGTCCGCCCGGCTCTTCTTCGGGCTGAAGCTGTCGTTCTCCGGCTCTCCCGCCGGGGGGCTGTTCGCGGTGATGAGCCTCGCGTTCATCTTCGTGGTGCCGTTCGTCATTGGCTTCCTGGCCTCTTACCTGTCCCGCCAGCAGCGCCTTCTGTCCGCGCTCGCGTTCGGGGTGCTGCCGGCCCTGACGGCGCTGGGGTTGGCGCTGCTGCTGGCCTTCGAGGGGATCATCTGCGTCTTCCTCTGGGTGCCGCTCTACACGGGCCTCTCCGCGCTGGGGGGCGCGGCGGCCTGGGGGGTGCTCCGGCTGCTCGGGGACAGGGGGCGGACGAGGGTGCTCGGGCTCGCCGTGGTCCTGCCGCTCGGCGTGGGGCTGGGCGAGCACGCGCTGCCGCGCTTGGACGAGTCCCGCCACGTGGAGACCTCCATCTCCATAGACGCGGACCCGCAGAGCGTGTGGGAGGAGATCGTCCAGGTGCCGGCCATCCGGCCGGAGGAGCACGGCTTCGCGCTGTCCCACGCGCTCGGCTTCCCGCGGCCCGTGGCCGCCACGGTGAACGGCCGCGGGGTGGGCTCGCTTCGCGAGGCCAGCTTCGAGCGCGGCGTCGTCTTCCTCGAGCGCGTCACGGCGTCAGACGCCCCGCGCCTGCTCTCCTTCACCATCCACGCGGACGTGGACTCCATCCCGGCGCGCGCGCTGGACGAGCACGTCACCGTGGGCGGCCCCTGGTTCGACGTCCTCCAGGGCACCTACCGGCTCGAGCCGCGGGAGGGAAAGACGCTCCTCCACCTCTCCAGCGACCACCGCCTGTCCACCCGCTTCAACGGCTACGCCGGGCTGTGGACGGACTTCATCATGCGGGACACCCAGGACTACATCCTGCGGATCGTGGCCCGCCGGGCGGAGGCACGCGCGCGCGCCGCGGGCCGATAGGCAGCGCGGTCAACCCGGCGGCAGGGGGGCGGTTCCATGGAGGTGGGCCAGCCCGTGCTATTCAGCCCGGGGCGCGGCCATGAGCACCTTCTACGAGGACATTTCTCCCTTCACGGTGTTTGACGAGATCACCCACGCGCGCCACTACCGGCCGGTCCCCGGCCACTGGTGGGTGGTCATCTCGGACGTGCGGGGCTCGACGCAGGCCATCCAGGCGGGGCGGTACAAGGACGTCAACACGCTGGGGGCGGCCACCATCACCGTCTCCCAGAACGTGCTCGGCCGGCGCCTGCCCTTCATCTTCGGCGGGGACGGCGCCACGCTGCTCGTCCCCCCGGAGGGAATGGACCGCCTGCAGCCCGCGCTCCGCGGCCTGCAGCGGCTGGCCCGGGAGCAATTCCAGCTGGATCTCCGGGTGGCGCTCGTCCCGGTGCAGACCCTGCTGGACGCGGGACACCAGCTGGACGTGGCCCGCTTCGTCCAGGAGGGGGTCCAGTCCTTCGCCGCCTTCCGCGGGGACGGGGTCCAGGCGGTGGAGTGGTGGATGAAGCTTCCTCAGAGCCCCTACCACCTGCCGCCCGGCCCCGAGTCCGAGGCGCCGCTGCAGGGACTCTCCTGCCGCTGGCAGCTCATCCCCAGCGCCCGCGGGCACATCCTCAACATCCTCGTCCAGGCGCGCTCGGACCGCAGGGAAGACGACCTCGCGCTCGCCCTGCAGGGGCTGCGCGAGGCGCTCGGGGACGAAGCGCTGGAGCAGGCCAACCCCGCGGGCACGTCCCGCGCCGAGCACCGCACGCTGAGGGACTGCCTCGCCTACGAACTCCGGTACCACCGGAGCGCCTGGTCCCCCGCGCTGTGGTTCCGCTTGGCGGAGACGGTGCTCGCCACGCTGGTGTTCCGGTACGGGTTCCCGTCCGTGGTGTTCGACAAGCGCCGCTACACCCGCTCCTTCCGGGGCCACTCGGACTTCCGCAAGTTCGACGGGACGCTGCGCATGGTGCTGGACTGCACGGCGGCCCAGGTGGAGGACGTGCGCGCGCGGCTCGAGTCCCTCCGAAACGAGGGGCGCGTCCACTACGGGCTGCACGCCTCCTCGGAAGCGCTGATGACCTGCATGGTGATGGGGATGTCGGACGGGCAGCACGTCCACCTCGTGGACGGGAGCAACGGCGGCTACGCGGTGGCCGCGCTGCAGCTCAAGGCGCAGGTGGCCGGGCCGCCCCAGCCGGGTGGAAGCGCAGGCTCGGCGCTCGGAGCTTGAGGCAGCGAACGCCCGGTCCAGCGTGCAGCTCACAGCGGCGGCCGGGCCCGCTCCGGGTGCTGGTGGCGGTCCGTGAGTGCAGACAAGGGATTGCACCGGGGACATCCTTCCCGGGTGCAATCCGTGTCACAGCGGCGCCGGGGATCGACGCGGAGGGGGCAGTCGTGAACAGACCCACCAAGGAGGTGGGCATGCCAAGGCCACCACCCGAGGGACTGCTCCGCGCCGCGAGCGCGCTGAGATGGACGGTTGTCGTCCGGTCCAGGCAGAAGGATGCGCTCACTCCCCGCGCCCCAGCCAGAGCGCGGCGCCGGCCCCTCGGGCAGTCCAAAGGAGGGTCCGCAACCCGTGTCCCCACATCAGGGAAGAATGCGCAGACGCTTCGAAGCCTTGCGCCAGCCGCCCGTGCATGGGGACGGACCAGAAAGCCGTCACCGCCCATACAGCCCCGACAAGCCCCAGGCCCACCAGCGCCTCCCAGCGCGCCACACCCGTTGGCCGGAAGAGCAAGACACCCGTTGCCGCGAGCAACTCCATGAGCATCAGCGGCATCACCACCCCGGTGATGCGCGCCGTGTGCGCGGCATGGAAGGAGGGAAACGACGCCGCGTCCACCTTCGCGAACAACGGGTACTGCACCCCCCAGATCGTCCAGGCCAGCCCCACCAGCGCCCACGTTGCGGCAGCGTGTCCCACCAGCAGCCAGCGTTCGTTCATGGGACCTCATCTAAGCCCCGCCGTCCGTGCCCGCCACGACCTCCCGCCGCACCCCGAGCATTGAAAGTAGGCTGGCACGTGGCACCCAACGCCATGCGCACCCTTCTGCTCCTCGTCCCCCTCCTCGCCACTTCCGCCGCCGCGGCCGACGTCCCGCACGCCGCCGAGGGGTGGGCCAACCTCTTCGTCCAGGGGAGGATGGTGCCGCCCGGAGAGACGACTTCCCGCGCCCTCTACTACCTGGAGTTCCAGCCCCGGCTCAGCCTCTCCCCCGCGGCGGCGGACAAGGTGCTCCTGCGTGGCGCCGTGGGGTGGGAGCTCGCCCGCGGGCTGACCGCCTGGGCCGGCGTGGGCGCCATCCCGCGCTGGGACGGCGACCGGTGGCGGTGTCCGAGACGCGCCTGTGGCAGCAGCTCATGCTGTCCGGCGCCGCCGGCCCCACCGCGGGGTTGCTCCGGCTGAGGCTCGAGCAGCGCACCTTCGAGGGGGCACCGACGCCGTCGCTGCGCCTCCGCCTCATGGCCCGCGGCACCTACACCCTTCCGCTGGCCCACAGCACCGGGTGGGCGCTCGTGGCCTTTGACGAGGCCTTCGTGGGCATGGCCGGAGATCCTGCCCGGCTCGGCTTTGACCAGAACCGCGCCTTCGTGGGCCTCCTCCACCGCCTCACCCCCTGGTTCAGCGTGGAGGCGGGCTACCTCAACGTCTACAGCCGCCTCGCCCCGGAGAAGGTGACCCACACCGCGCTCGTCCAGGCCATCGCCAACCTGCTGTAGCCACCCACGGTCCGCCGGGATGGACCCGGCGCTCGGGACGGGGACAACGGCGGCTGCGCGGTGGCCGCGCTGCAGCTCAAGGCGCAGCTTGCCGGGCTGT
>VGRA01000135.1 GCA_016875515.1 Deltaproteobacteria bacterium
CGGCCGGGCGGGTGACGTTCGGGGGGCAGGACGTGCTGGCCATGAACGACGCGCAGTTGGCGGAGTTCCGCAACCGCACCATCGGCTTCGTCTTCCAGAGCCACTTCCTGCTGCCGGAGTTCAGCGCGCTGGAGAACGTGGCCATGCCGGCGCTCGCGCAGCGGCGGGACCGGGCGGCCTCCTTCAAGCGCGCCCGGGAGTTGCTGGACCGGGTGGGGCTGTCTGCCCGGGTGGATCACCGGCCGGGAGAGCTGTCCGGCGGCGAGGCGCAGCGGGTGGCGCTGGCCCGGGCGCTCGCGCTCGAGCCCCAACTGCTGCTCGCCGACGAGCCCACGGGCAACCTGGACCCGGCCACGGGGGAGGGCATCCATGCCCTTCTCCGCGAGGTGAACCGGGACCTCGGCATCACCGCCGTGGTGGTGACCCACAACGAGCAGCTCGCCCAGTCCCTGCCGCGGCGGCTCCGGCTGCAGGCCGGAAAGGTGACTGCCGCCTGACAGGACGGGGCAGCCCCGGGCCGGGTGCGTTTCCCGGCATTTCGCCGCCTTTCCCATTGTCCGCGCCCCGGGTGGTTCCGTAAGGTCCGCCGGTTTTTCCACCCCCGGATTCCTCGACCTTGCGGCCTCGCTTCCACCTCCCGTGCGCCCCCGCGCTGCTCTGCGCTGCGCTCGTGTGCGCGCCCCTGCGTGCGCACGGGGAGGCGGCGGAGGAGCAGCCCCGTCCGGCGGAGACGCTGGAGGGAATGACCGCGGATGCGCCGGTGGAGCCGGACGCCCCGGAGGCCGTGCCTGGTCCCGGCGAGGCGGAGAAGGTGCTGGACGTGCGCGTGGAGGGGAACCAGCGCGTGGAGGCGGAGGCCATCCGCCGCGCGCTCCGCACGCAGGTGGGCCGCCCGTTCGAGCGCGCCCGCTCCGCGGACGACCTCCGGGCGCTGTGGGCGCTGGGCTACTTCTCGGACGTGCAGCTGCTGGTCCAGCGCGTCCCGGCCGGGGTGGTCTACGTGGTGCGGGTGGAGGAGCGCCCTGCCATCCGCGAGGTGAAGCTGGAGGGCAACGAGGAGCTGGGCAAGGACGATTTCAAGGAGGCCATCGAGCTCAAGCCCTTCTCCATCCTGGACGCGGACGCGGTGCGGCGGACGCAGAAGAAGATCCAGGACAAGTACGTGGACAAGGGATACTTCCTCGCCGAGGTGACGCACCGGCTGGACAAGGTGCCCGGGGCCAACGAGGTCGACGTCGTCTACGTCATCCGGGAAAACAGCAAGGTGATGGTGAAGGAGATCCGCCTGCTGGGGGTGGAGAAGGCCCCCCTGGAGGAGATCAAGGGGGCCATGGCCACGAAGGAGGGCGGGTTCCTCTCCTTCCTCACCAACGAGGGCACCTACCGCGAGGAACTCTTCCAGCGTGACCTGGCCATGATCCAGGCCGCCTACTACGACCGCGGCTTCATCAACGTGAAGGTGGACAAGCCGCAGGTGTCCATCAGCGCCGACAAGCGCTTCATCTACATCACGCTCCGGGTGGAGGAGGGGGAGCCGTACCGGATTGGAAAGCTGGACTTCCAGGGGGACCTGCTGCTGCCGAAGGAGGAACTCGGCAAGCTGATGACCTCCGCGGAGGGGGAGCTCTTCAACCGGAGCAAGCTGAGCAAGGACATCCTCGCGCTCACGGACGCCTACTACGACCGGGGCTACGCCTACGCCAACATCAGCCCGCTGACGGCGGTGAATGCGGAGGAGAAGACCATTGATCTCACCTTCGGCCTGGACAAGGGGCGGCAGGTGACGGTGGAGCGGATCGAGGTAGTGGGGAACACCAAGACCCGGGACAAGGTCATCCGGCGCGAGCTGCGCGTGGACGAGGGGGAGCTGTTCAGCGGCACGGGCATGCGCCGCAGCAAGCAGCGCGTCACCGCGCTCGGCTACTTCGAGACGGTGGAAGTCACCCACCGCCCCGGCAGCGACGACGCCCATGTGGTGGTGCAGGTGGAGGTGAAGGAGAAGGCCACCGGCACCTTCCAGCTGGGGCTGGGCTTCTCCAACGTGGAGAACTTCATCTTCACCGCGCAGGTGCAGCAGCAGAACTTCCTGGGCTGGGGGCAGAGCGTCAGCGCGTCCGTGCAGTGGTCCTCGCTGCGGCAGTTGCTGCAGTTCAGCTACTTCGACCCGTACTTCCTGGACACGCACTACATCCTGAGCGTGGACGTGTACCGCCAGCAGGCGGACTTCCTGGGGTTCCTCCGCAACGCCACCGGCGGCACGGCCAACATCGGCTACCGGTTCGACCAGGTCAGCCCCCTGCTGGAGGACGTGGCGGTGAACCTGGCCTACACGCGCGAGTACGTGCAGGTGGAGGCAGGGCGCAACTTCCAGGACGCGGACCTTCCGCTCGCCAACCGCTTCCGCTCCGGCACCACCTCCTCCGTGCGCGCGTCCGTCAGCTGGGACAAGCGGGACAACCGGCTGTTCCCCACCTCCGGGCACTTCCAGTTCGCCTCGGTGGAGGTGGCCCCGGGCTTTCTGGGCTCCGAGTTCCAGTTCGCCCGCTACACGGCCTTCAGCCGCTTCTACCGGCCGCTCCCGCTGGGGTTCATCTTCAAGACCAACGCCACGTTCGGCTACATCCAGCCGCTGCAGCAGAGCAACCCGCTGCCCATCTCGGAGCTGTACTACCTGGGCGGCATCAACACGGTGCGCGGGTACTTCCTGCGCAGCCTCTCCCCCACCATCCTCGTGGGCAGCGCCTCGCGGCCGGACGCCGGGGTCACCAACTTCCCGGTGGGAGGCAACAAGCAGGTCATCCTCAACGCGGAGCTGGAGTTGCCCATCTTCGAGAAGGTGGGCATCCGCGGCGTCGTGTTCTACGACGCGGGCAATGCCTTCGGGGAGAACGAGGCGCTGTTCCAGGACAGTCAGGACGAGCTGCCCTTCGGGCTGTTCCAGTCCGTGGGGTTCGGCTTCCGGTGGTTCAGCCCCATCGGGCCGCTGCGGTTCGAGTGGGGCATCCCGCTGAATAAGCGGCCCGAGGACCAGTCCATCCTCTTCGAGTTCACAATCGGCAACTTCTTCTGATAACCCTCGCCGCCGCCGTTTCACCCAGGAGCGTCTCTTCCATGTCCCTGAGCCTGTCCGCTGCCCTTGCCTTCCTCCTTGCCGCCGGGACCCCGGCCGCCGCGCTGGCCGACTTCAAGGCTGGCTACGTGGACCTGCAGCGCGCGCTCCTGGAGGTGGAGGAGGGGCGCTCGGCGAAGGCGCGGCTGCAGAAGTCGCTCGAGGAGAAGCAGAAGGAGATTGACCGCGAGCAGGAGTCGCTCCGCAAGGAGAAGGAGATGCTCGACAAGCAGGCCTCCGCCATGAGCGAGGAGACCCGCATCCAGAAGGCCACCGAGCTGCAGAAGAAGATCTTCGACCTGAGCCAGAAGTGGGAGAAGGGCCGGGGGGAGATGGCCAACAAGGAGCGGACGGAGCTGCAGGCCATCTTCGGCAAGATGGACCCCCTCATCGCGGAGATTGCCCAGCGCGAGGGGCTCACCATGGTGTTCGAGAAGAGCGATTCCGGGCTCGTCTGGGCGCCGGCCTCGCTGGATCTCACCAACGAGCTGGTGCGCCTCTACAACAACCAGCACAAGGGCAAGGGCGGCAGCGCCGCGCCGGCGAAGGACGCGCCCAAGGGCAAGAAGTAGCCTTGGCCGCGGAGCGCCCAGCATCCCGAAGCCTCGCCGAGCTCGCCGCCTTCGTAGGCGGGGAGCTGCTCGGTCCCGCGGACCTGGCCATCACCGGCGTGGGGGGGCTGTCGGACGCCCGGCCGGGGCAGCTGTCCTTCTACGCCAACGTCCAGTACCGGGAGGCCTATTCCGCCACCCAGGCCTCCGCCGTCCTGGTGGGCCGCGGCGAGCCGGCGGCTGCCGGGCGCGCGCTCGTCCGGGTGGACCACCCGCACCTGGCCTTCGCGCGGGTGAGCCAGCTGTTTCACCCGCCTCGGGCCCACGCCGCCGGCGTGCGCCCGGGCGCCCACGTCCACCCCGAGGCGCACGTGGACCCGCTCGCCACGGTGATGGCCGGCGCGGTGGTGGAGGCGGGGGCGTCGGTGGGGCCCGGGACGGTGCTGTACCCGGGGGCCTACCTGGGCGAGGGTGCCGTGGTGGGCGCCGGTTGCACGCTCTACCCCAACGTCACGGTGCGCGAGCGCTGCACCGTGGGCAACCGCTGCATCCTGCACTCGGGGTGCGTCGTGGGGGCGGACGGCTTCGGGTTCGCCCTGGACCTGTCCGTCCCCGAGCACGTGAAGATCCCGCAGGTGGGCACCGTGCGGATAGAGGATGACGTGGAGGTGGGGGCCTGCACCACCATTGACCGGGCCACCACGGGCGAGACCGTCATCGGCCGCGGCACCAAGATCGACAACCTGGTGCAGGTGGCCCACAACGTCCGCGTGGGGCCGCTCTCGCTCTTGTGCGCGCAGGTCGGCATTGCCGGCTCGGCGGAGCTGGGCATGGGCGTCGTGCTCGGCGGGCAGGTGGGGGTGGCGGGCCACCTGCGCGTCGGGGACCTGGCGAAGGTGGGTGGCCAGTCCGGCGTTGCGCAGCCGGTGGAGGATGGCGTGGTGGTGTCCGGCTCCCCCGCCGTGCCGCACGGGGAGTGGCTGCGGACCTCCGTGCTGCTGCGACAGCTGCCGGAGCTGGTCCGCGAGGTGCGCGCCCTCAAGAAGAAGCTCGCCGCGCTGCAGCCCAAGGGGGAATGACCATGGACATCCTAGAGATACAGAAGCTGCTCCCGCACCGCTACCCGTTCCTGCTGGTGGACCGGGTGACCGAGGTGGTGCCGGAGGTGAAGCTGACTGCCTGGAAGAACGTCACCATCAACGAGCCGTTCTTCAACGGCCACTTCCCCGGCGAGCCGGTGATGCCCGGCGTCCTGATCCTGGAGGCGCTCGCGCAGGCCTCCGCCATCCTCGCCTACAAGAGCGAGGGGTTCGACCCGTCCGTGAAGCTCAGCATCCTGATGGGCATTGACGGCGCGCGCTTCCGCAAGCGCGTGGTGCCCGGGGACCGGCTGGAGCTGGTGGTGGAGGTCATCAAGCACAAGGGGGCCATCTGGAAGCAGCGCGGCACGGCGCTGGTGGATGGCCAGAAGGTCGCAGAGGCCGAGTTCCTGGCCACGGTGGTGGACCGCGCAGATCTGCCCGCCGGGGAGGCGCCGTGAGCCACGACGCCATGCCCGACATCCACCCCACCGCCGTCATCTCCCCCGGGGCGGAGCTGGACAGCTCCGTGAAGGTGGGGCCGTACGCCGTCATCGGGCCCCACGTGAAGATGGGGCCGGGCTGCGTGGTGGGGCCGCACGCCGTCATCGAGGGGCACACCACGCTCGGGGCGCGCAACCGCGTCTTCCAGTTCGCCTCGGTGGGGGCGGTGCCGCAGGACCTCAAGTACGCGGGCGAGCCCACCCGGCTGGTGATGGGGGACGACAACCTGGTGCGCGAGTTCACCACGGTCCATATCGGCACGGTGCAAGGTGGGGGCGTCACGCGGGTGGGCAACCGCAACCTCTTCATGGCCTACAGCCATGTGGCGCACGACTGCGTGGTGGGCAACCACTGCATCCTCGCCAACTCGGCCGCCATGGCGGGCCACGTCCAGCTGGAGGATTACGTCCACCTGAGCGCCCTGTGCGCCATCCACCAGTTCACCCGCATTGGCCGCCACGCCTTCGTCTCCGGCGGCGCCATGGTCACCATGGACGTGCCGCCGTACTGTACGGCGCAGGGGGACCGGGCGGAGCTGGCCGGGCTCAACTCCGTGGGGCTGCAGCGCGCCGGCTTCTCCGAGGAGCAGATCCGCCGCATCAAGGACGCCTACAAGGCGCTGTTCCGCAGCAAGTTGAGCCTGAACGAGGCGGTGGCCCGCATCCGCGCCGAACACGGCGGGAACGCGGAGATCGACGAGCTGCTCACCTTCATCGAGGGGAGCAAGCGCGGGCTGACGCGCTGACCCGGCATGGACGGAGAGGGCCGCATCGGGCTGGTCGCGGGCAACGGCCGCTTCCCGCTGCTCTTCGCGGACGCCGCGCGCAAGGCGGGGCTGCAGGTGGTGGCTGCCGCGCACCGCGGCGAGGCGGACCCCGCGCTCGCCGGGCACGTGGACGCGCTCGAGTGGGTGGCGCTCGGGCAGGTGGACCGGATCCTCGCCCACTTCCAGAGGCACGGCGTCACCCGCGCGGTGATGGCCGGCGGCATTGGCCGCGTGAAGGCCTTCACCCGGGTGCGGCCGGACCTCGGGGCGCTGCGCATCATCGCCGGGTTGCGCAGCTTCAGGGACGACGCGCTCTTGCGTGGCATAGCGGCCCACTTCGAGCGGGCGGGGGTGGCCATCGTGTCGCCCTCCAGCTTCGTCCCGGAGTTGCTCGCCCCCGAGGGCCACCTGGCGGGCCCCGCCCTGACGGACGGACAGGCGGCAGACGTGGCGCTGGGCGTGGAGGTGGCCACGCTGCTGGGGCGCGCGGACGTGGGCCAGGCAGTGGTGGTGAAGGGGGGCCACGTGCTGGCGCTCGAGGCGGTGGAGGGCACCGACGAGGCCATCCGGCGCGGCGGGCGTTACGGCGGAGAGGGGGCTGTGGTGGTCAAGCTGTGCAAGCCCGCGCAGGACGAGCGGTTCGATCTCCCCGCCGTGGGCACGCGCACGCTGGACACCATGGAGGAGGTGGGGGCGCGGGTGCTGGCCGTGGAGGCCGGGCGGACGTTGCTGCTGGATCCCGCGGAGCTGCTGCGTGAAGCCGGCCAGCGCGGCATGGCAGTGGTGGGCGTAGCCGTGGCGCCGAGGTAGCGTTGGACCCCATGCAGCCCTCCGCCCCGTTCAGGGACCGGGAGTTCAACGGCACCATGCTGCTCGAGGAGTGGGCCGGGCTGCGCACGGAGCCCGGGGCCGCGCTCGCCGTGGCCCACGCCGCGCTCGCGGTCCGGGCCCTGGACGGGGTGCCGGCCATGGACGCGCGTACCCGGCTGGCGCAGTGGGCCGCCGCGGCGCGGAAGCAGACCCCTGCGCTCGCGGCGCTC
>VGRA01000136.1 GCA_016875515.1 Deltaproteobacteria bacterium
CCGGGGGGGCGTGCCAGCCGTCGGAGTCCGGCTGCCGCAGCGTGGGCCTGTGCGGCACCGCCGTGCACTGCCGCCCCGCCGTCAACTGCCAGGCCGTTCCCAGCTGCGACACGGGGGAGACGGCGGGCAGCAGCCCCTGCGATGAGGGAGAGGCAGGGTGCCGCAGCGTGAGCCTGTGCGGCACCACCGTGCACTGCCGCCGCACGACCCTGGGGTGCGACGCCCCGGCCTGTGCCAGCGACGAGGTGGCCGGCGCCGCCTGCCAGCCGTCCGAGTCCGCCTGCCGCACCGAGTCCGGATGTGGCACCACGGTGCACTGCCGCCCGGCCATCGCGTGCCAGGCCATCCCTACCTGCGCCTCGGGCGAGGTGGAGGGGCAGGCTTGCGCCAGCGGCGAGGCGGGGTGCCGCGCCGTCTCCCTTTGTAGCACCACGCTGTATTGCCGCGAGGTGGTGACGTGTGACGCCATCCCCACCTGCGAGGCCAGCGAGGACACCAGCGCCCTCCCGTGCAACCCCGCCGAGGTGGGGTGCCGCACCGTCTCCCTGTGTGGCGCCGCGGTGTACTGCCGCGAGACGACGGTGAACTGCCTGGCAGCCCCCAGCTGTGACGTGGGCGAGCAGAAGGGGGCCCCGTGTCAGTCGGCCGAGCCGTCCTGCCGCACCGTGACCATTTGCGGGGAGACCATCCACTGCCGCCCCGCCGTCGCCTGCATGGCCGCGCCCACGTGCGACGCCGCGGAGGTGGCGGGTCCTGCCTGCGCGACGGGCGAGGCGGCTTGCCGCGCGGTGACGCTGTGCGGCAGCACCGTCTACTGCCGGCCGCTGTAGGGCGTCAGCGCGCGTCCCGCTTCGCCCAGAAGGCGGAGATCTTCGGCCACAGCCCGCGGCTGGCGGCGCGGCTCACCACCGCCCCAACGTGGCCGCCGGGCAGGTGGATGCGCTCCTTGTCGGCGCTGCCCACGCGCCCGAGCAGCGGCGCGGCGCTGCTGACGGGCACAATGTTGTCGTGCTCGAAGGTGATGGACAGCAGCGGGCAGGTAATGTTGGACAGGCGCACCGGCTTGCCGTGCAGGGTGAAGGCGTCCTTCACCAGCGCGTCCTTCCGGTACAGCTCCTCCACGTACTGGCGGTAGGCCTGCCCCGGGAAGGAGACGTTGTCGTTGCCCCACGTCTCCAGCGCGAAGAAGCCGTCCAGGAACTCGTCGTTCCAGAACTTGTCCACCACGCTCACCGCCTTGGCGAGCGGCAGGGTGGGGCGCAGCATCTGGAAGGCCGCCTGCATGAGCTGCCACGGGACGTTGCCCGCGCCGTCCACCAGCGCCTGCAGGTCAAACCCCTCCTGCCGCGTCCAGGTGGAGACGAGCCCCTCGTCGTGGAAGGCCACCGGGGCGGCCAGCGCCACGAAGGAGGCGAACCGCCCCGGGTGGGCGCCGGCGTGGATGGCGGCCAGCGTGCCGCCCAGGCAGTAGCCCAGCACGTGCACCTTGCCGTCCGGCGAGGACTCGCCGGTGCGCTTCAGCGCGCGCCCCAGGTAGGTGCCGGTGATGTCGTCGAACGTGAGGAAGCGGTCCTCCGGCCCCGGCGTGCCCCAGTCGATGATGTGCACGTCGTGGCCCTGGGCGACCAGGTGCTCCACGAAGCTCTTCCCGGGCATGAGATCCAACACGTAGTGCCGGTTGATGAGCGAGGGCACCAGCAGCACCGGCGTCTTGAACGCCGTCCCCTCCGGCCGCGCGCGGTAGCGGAGCAGTCGCATCTTGTTCTCGCGGTGCACCTCCACCGCGGGCGTCTGCCCCACCGCCGGGGGCGGGCGCCGGCGCACCAGCTGGGCCGCCAGTTCCAAAACGGGCCTCACGCGTACATCCCCTCGAACACCGCCTTGAAGGCCTCGTACACCTGGCGGCGACGCACCTTCAGCGTGGCGGTGAGCAGGCCGTTGGCCACGGTGAGCGGCCGGTCCACCACGGTGAACTTCTTGAGCGTCTCGTAGGAGGCGAGCTGCGCGTTGACGCGGTCCACCCGCTTCTGCACCAGCGCGCGGGTGGCCTCCAGCCGCGCCCCTTCCGCCGCCCCGTCCGCGTCCAGCTGCGCCTTCACCGCGTCCGCGTTCAGCCACACCCCGGCCACCAGGTACGACCGGCCGTCCCCGTACACCACCACCTGGGAGATCAACGGGTCATCGGCGAACCGCTGCTCGATGTTGGCGGGTGGGACGTTCTTGCCGCCGGAGGTGACGAGGATGTCCTTCTTGCGGTCGATGATTTGGAGGAACCCGTCCTCGGTCCAGCGGCCGACGTCGCCCGTCTTGAGCCAGCCGTCCTCGGTGAAGGCCCCCTTCGAGGCGGCCGGGTCCTTGTGGTACCCGCCGAAGATGCTCGGGCCGCGGGCAAGAATTTCCCCGTCCTCCGCCAGCTTCAGCTCCACGGACGGCAGCGGCTTGCCCACGCTGTCGAACCGGAAGGCGTCCGGCCGGTTGAGGGTGAGGGTGGGCGAGGCCTCCGTCAGCCCGTACCCCTCGATGATGAGCAGCCCGGCCTGGTGGAAGAAGTCCTTCACCTCGCGCTTCAGCCCCGCGCCGCCGGAGAGGCAGAACCTCAGCTTCCCGCCGGTCAGTTCCTTCAGCTTCGCGTGCTGCTTTACGGTGCCCTCTACCGCCTGGGCCCCCACCGCCAGCTTCTCCCAGTACGAGGGCACGCTCATGAACACGCTGGGGCGCACCTCGGGCATCAGCTTGAGCGCGTGGGCGGGCTCGCACAGGTAGGTGGTGAAGCCCAGCGCGTTGCCCAGACACGCCTCGCCGAAGCCGAAGATGTGGCTCATGGGCAGCCACAGGAGGTCCACCGCCCCCTCGTCCACCAGCGGCGCGTTGCACTTGAGCCAGTCCTGCCCGTTGACGCCGACGTTGCGGTGCGTGAGCGGCACGCCCTTGGGCTGGCCGGAGGTGCCGGAGGTGTAGAGCATCACCCCGGGCTGGTCGAGGAAGATGGCCTCCAGCGTGGCGCGGAAGCGCGTGGGGTTCTCCTGCCCGAAGCTCTGCCCCAGCGCCATGGCGCGGGACCAGGGCACCACCTTGCGCTCCACCTCCGAGAAGGCCGGCACCCGCTTGCCCTTGCCGCGCAGTTCCTCGCACACCGCGGCCGGGTCCACCGCGTCCGACAGCAGGACGATGCGGCGCACGTTGCCGTACTCGCCCCAGCTCTCCAGCACGCGGCCGAGCAGCGGCGCGCCGTCCACGAACAGCACCGCCGCGTCCGAGTGGGATGCCACGTAGGCGGCCTGCTCGGCGGTGCTCGCCGGGTAGACCGGGACCATCACGCCCGAGGCGGCCTGGATGCCCAGCGCCGCGGAGAGCCACTCCACCGAGTTGCCCGCGAAGATGGCGCCGCAGCCCCCGGGACGGAACTCCACGGACGCGAGGAACAGCGCCACGTTCTCCACCGACTTCGCGAACGCGCCCCAGGTGATGGCACGCCAGTCGCCGTCCGGCGTGGGCAGCATGAAGCGCACGCGGCTCTTCCGCTCGGGGAGCAGGTCGAACAGCACGCGGGGGGCCGGCTTCAGGTCCGGGTAGGGGGTGATGTCCATGTGGGTCACTCGTCCTTCTTGTTCAGCGCGTCCAGCTTCTCTTCGAGGTCCAGCAGGCGGCTCTGCAGCTGGTTGAGGGCGTGCAGCGTGCGCTCCTGGTCCCGGCGCGTGGGCAGCCCCAGCGACTCCCAGGCCCCGGACAGCGTGCCGTGGACGCGCGCCCGGGCGCGGAACGCGGCGGAGAGGAGCTTCCCTGCCGGCTCCAGCACGGTGCGGTTCTTCATCACGGTCTCAAGGTACTCCGCGGTTGTGTTCTCCCACCGGTCGAAGCCCTTCTTGAACTGGTCCCAGGCCATGGCGTCCGTCCTTTCCTACAGCCCCACGCGGCGCAGCTCCGCCGCGGTGTTGAAGTCTTCGTCCGTCTCGTTGTCCCGGCTGGTGGCGCGGGCCACTTCCCCGTAGCACTCGGAGAGGAAGCCCACCTGCCGCCGCGAGGTGGGGATGCCCACCGCGGGGGTCACCTGGACGCGCGTCCGCACCCGCAGCACCTGACTGAAGGTGAGGTCGCGCAGCACGAGCTCCCCGGCCGCGTCCACGGCGAACGCGTAGGTGTCCGTCCCCGCGTAGGGCAGGCCGCGGTACGTGCCGTTCAGCACCTTGCCGGCGGCGGTCCAGCTGCTGCCGGGTTTGAGCGGGAAGCGGTACAGCTGCACCGGCTGCTGGTACACGAGCAGCGTCCGGCTGCCGAGCGGCGCGTCCACCGCGGAGGCCATGCCGAACAGCTCCAGCGCGCTGTCCGTGTGGCGGTAGACGCCCCACAGCTCCCCGCCCACATCCACTGGCGCCGCGAAGGTGGCCTCGGGGAAGGAGGTGGCAAACCACTGGCCCGCCATGGGCTTTGCCTCCAGCAGCGCCAGCCGGTCATCCGCGTAGTCCGCGGACCAGTCCCACGTGCCGCCCTGTCCCTGCAGGTCCACCGCGCGCGTGGTGCCGGCCGCGTTGACGAGCAGCCGCAGCTGCGCCCCCAGCGCGGGCTGCAGCTCGGAGGCGTCCACCTGGCCGTCCAGGTTGGGGAGGCAGGTGAGCGCCGGGGGGGCCGGCTCAAACGGGGACTTGTCCGGGGGCGGGGCCTCGTCCGGGATGCAGCCGGCGGCGGCGAGGGCTGCGAGGGCGAGCAGGCTAGAACGCATAGGTGAGCCGGAGGCGGAGGGACTGGGCCGGTTGGGCCTTCAGTCCGAGTGCAGGATTGTCCAAGCCGGACAACGGGAAGAGCACGGCGTGCTCGAGCGAGGCGCGGAACCCGTCCCGGCTCTCCCAGCGGGCGGTGCCGTCCACCTCCGCGCCGAGCGGCGCCTGGCCGGACGGGGTGGAGGAGGCAAGCAGCGCCGTGGAGCCAATGGCGGCGGCGTGGAACGACAGCGTCCCCGAGGACAGCCGCAGCGGGCGCCACGCCACCCAGGGCTTGGCGTAGGCGGCGTCCGTCACGGTGCCAATGAGTTCGCGGAACAGGATGCGGTCCACGCGGTAGTCCGGGTTGAAGCGGAAGTTGTTCACCGTGGTGTCGCGTGGCGGGTTGGCCTGGGGGGCGTCCAGTTCGCCCGGCACCGCCTGCGCGTTGGCCGCAGGGAAGGCGCCGAATCCCGGGGCGGAGTCACCGCTGGCGGCGCCCAGGTCCAGGCCGAAGTGCCACGGGTCGTCCACCGCGCCGTAGTCGGACTCGAGCGCGAAGCCCCACTGCGTGGAGGTGACGGGGGTATTGAGCAGCACGCCTGGCACGAGCGAGGGCTGGGTCACGCGCCCGAGCAGCAGCACCGCCTCGCCCTCCACGCGCAGGGTGGGCGTGACGAGCCGCACCCACGCGTCGGTGGAGAGCGCCTGGTAGCCGCGGGACATCACCTGGGATGCGTCCACCGTCACCGGCGTGGACAGGTTCAGGTAGGTGGCGGGCACGTCCTTGTCCTGCCAGCGGCAACTGGCCACCAGGCCGTAGTCCCACGTCCACTTGCCGGCCTTGCTGCGGCGGGCCACGGCCTCCGCGTCGTGCGGCTGGAAGACGGCGAGGGAGACTGTGCGCACGTCGTCTGCCGGGTCCAGGTCCACCACGCGGCGGGCGTCCTTGCGCGGCGTGAAGGGGCCGGTGGCGCTCCAGTCGTAGGTGACGGCGAAGAGGTGCTGCAGCAGCGGCGTCACGAAGGCCACCCGGTCTGCCGCGTCCGCGCCGTCGCAGTCCGCGCAGTCCCCCGAGTTGGCGAGCATGCCCAGCCCCCAGTGGGCCCCCATGCGGCCGGCAGCGAGCACGCCCACCGGCGTGGAGGCCACGCCGTAGGCGAAGCGCAGCTTCGCGTTCATGGACGTCACCTGCCCCGGCGTGGCCGCGGGGGTGGGCGAGGCGCCGAAGCCGGGCGTGACGAAGGGGGTGCTGCCCAGCTGCACGTTGTCCAGCCAGTCGATGCGGGCCACCGCCGCCACGCCACCGCCGGGGCCCTGCGCCACCACGTCCGTGCGCAGCCGCCCGTCCGCGGCGGTGAGCAGCGAGGCGGTGGGCTCGCCCAGCGGCTGCGGGAAGAGCGAGCGCCCGGACGGGGTGGGGCCGCGCGAGAGGTCCAGGTTGTCGAGAAGCTCGCCTCGGAGGCGGAAGGAGCCGGTGAGGCGGACGCCGGCGGGCTCGCCGGGCATCAGCTCGTTGCCGTAGTCCGCAACCCCCGAGGCGAGCGCGGGCGAGGAGAGCACGAGCAGCAGCAGCGCGAGCAGGGCGCGCGTCATGGCTGCCCCTCCGCGAGGAAGCGCTGCAGGGCAGCGGTGCTCTGCGGCGCGGCCTCCAGCATGGGGAAGTGGCCGCAGCGCGGAAAGCGCAAGAGCTGGCTGTGGGGCAAATCCAGGTGCAGCCGCTCCCCCACGGAGACGGGCGTCACCCGGTCCTGCTCGCCCCAGAGCAGCAGCGTGGGCTGGGTGAGCGCGCGGTAGCGGCGCTGCACCTCCGCGTACACCTGCCCGCGCACCGCGGCCAGCGCGGCGGCCTTGGTTCCGGGCCGCGAGAGCGCGCGCTCCACGTCCTCCACCAGCGCCTCGCTCAACAGCGACTTGTCGAAGAAGGCGTTGGCCATCTTCTCTGCGGGGCGCTCGTCGTAGAAGGCGCGGAAGAGCCCCTCGCCCAGTCCACCCACGCGCGCCCAGAGGAAGAACGCCGGCACCTGCTCCTCGTAGACCCACGCGTCGTACAGGGCAATGCGGCGGACGCGCTCGGGACTCTCCAGCGCCATGCGCAGCACCACGGACGCCCCCCAGCTGTGGCCCACCACCGCGGCCTGGCCCACGCCGAGGTGGTCCATCAGCGCGAAGACGAGCGCAGCCTGTGCCGCGGGCGAGTAGTCCCCCTCCGGCCGGCCCGTCCAGCCAAAGCCCTTGAGGTCCAGCGAGATGACCCGGTGTGACGTCACGAGCGAAGGC
>VGRA01000137.1 GCA_016875515.1 Deltaproteobacteria bacterium
CCTCGGTCCGCATTCCGTCCTGGACGGCGGCGTCGGTGTCTCCGGGCGGGATGGGAGGGGGGAGGTGCTCCACCCCGCCGCCGTCCGTGGTGGGATCCGACAGCGCGGAGACCACCGCGGCGCGCGTCTCCTCCGCGGGGACCGCGCGCGGTTCCACCGCGCCGTCCTTCCATGCGGCCACCTGCTCGAGGAACTCGCGCGGCAGCTTCGGGGCGCGTCCGCTCTCCTCGAGGTCCTCGGCGTAGAGCCACCCGAGGAGCCGGACCATCTGTTCCGGGCCGAACGTGGGGGCGTTGGCGTACAGGTACCCGGAGAGGGCCTCGGCGAGCGCCTGGGCGCTGGGGTAGCGGTCCCCGCGCTCCACGGCCATGGCGGTGAGGATGATGCGCTCGAACGCGGGCGTCAGCGCGGGGTTGAGCTCGCGGGGGCGCTTGAAGTCCCCCTTCACGATCTTCCCGAGCACCTCGATCATCTTCCCCTCGAAGGGGAGGCGCCCGCAGGCCATCTCGTACAGCAGCACGCCCGCGGCGTAGACGTCCGTGCGCGCGTCCAGGTCCTTGCCGCGGGCCTGCTCGGGGGCGAAGTAGAGGTACTTGCCCTTGACCGCGCCGGTCTGGGTCTCGTCCCGCCCGGCCATGCGGGCCTTGGCGATGCCGAAGTCCACCAACTTCACCTGCCCCTCGAAGGCGAGCAGGACGTTCTGGGGGCTGACGTCCCGGTGGATGATGTTGAGGGGCTTGCCCTCGCCGTCCAGGCGGGTGTGGGCGTAGTGCAGGCCGCGGCAGACCTGCAGGGCCACGTAGGCGGCGAAGGTGGAGGGCAGCCAGGGGATGCCGCGTCCGCGCAGCGCCTTGAGGACGCGCGAGAGCGGCTGCCCGTCCACGAACTCCATGGCGAGGAAGTACTCGCCGCCGATCTCCCCGAAGTCGAATACCTGCGCGATGTTCCCGTGGCTGAGCCCCACGGAGATCTTCGCCTCGTCAATGAACATCTGGACGAAGCGGCGGTTGTCGGCGAACGCGGGGAGGATTTTCTTGATCACCATCTCCTTGGTGACCCCGGCCGCGGCGGTGTAGCGGGCGCGGTAGATCTCCGCCATGCCCCCCATGGCGAGCCTGTCCAGGAGCTTGTACTTGCCAAAGCGCTGCCCATCCCCGGATGCCACGTGCCGTCACCCCTCGCGCGAACTGGACGGTACGCAGGCTAGCACGCGGGGCGCCCTGGCCCTGCTGCTCGTGGCGGCGCTCGCCCTTCCGCTCCCCGCACTGGCGGCGGCGCCCGGGTTGCTGCTGCTGCCCGGCCTGGGAACGCCTGCACGGGCGTCCGTCTCCGGGAGGGTGCTCCGGACGGCGCCCACCCACGGCAGCTCGCCGCTCTCGCGGAACCTGCGGGCGCTGGGGGCCTCGGGGCTGCCGGACGCGGTGGTGCTGGTGGAGTTGCTCGGCGTGCGCGCCGAGGTCCGGACGGACGGGACCGGCGCCTTCACGGCCGTACTGGCGCCGGCAGACGCGCCGTTTCCCCCGGGCGTTCATGCCGCGACCGCGCGCGTGGCAGACACGGTGGCCACCGCGCCGGTGACGGTGCTGGATCCCGCGGCGCCCTTCCTCGTGGTCTCGGACGTGGACGACACGGTGGTGGAGACGCACGTCACCTCTCGGCTCCGGCTGTTGGGGACGGCGCTCTTCAGGGATGGTCTCTCGCAGCGCGCCGTGGCGGGAATGGCCGGCTGGTACCGGTGCCTCGTGGGTGGCAAGCCCGCGCGGCCCGGGCTGGTGTTCCTCTCCGGCTCGCCGGTCCCGTTCGCCCCGCGGATCCGCACGCTGCTCTTGCGCGAGGGGTTCTCCGCGGCGCCACTGCTGCTGCGCCCGTCGCTGGGCGCGTCCAACGCCGAGCACAAGCGGACGGCGCTCGAGCGACTCGCGGCGCTCCAGCCTGCGCCGCTGCTCCTGGTGGGAGACAGCGGGGAGCAGGATCCGGAGATCTACGCCGCCTTCCGCGCGGCCCACCCGGACCGGGTGCTCGGCATCTACATCCGGGAGGCGGGTGGCGAGGTGGGGCCGGAGCGGCTCGCGGGCATGGCGCGGTTCCGCGACGCCGCGGACGCCGCCGCCGACAGCGCTGGGCGAGGGTGGGCCGGGCGGGACTGCGTGGAGAGGGAAGTGATAGGAGCCGCCCCATGAGGTCCGCCATGCCCAGCCGCCGCTCGTTCCCGTTCACGCTCGCTTTCACTGCGCTCCCGCTGCTCGCCTCCGGTTGCCGCGAGGAGAAGGCCGCCCCGCCGCTGTCGTCCCTGGCGCCTGCGCCGTTGCCCACGGTCCCGGGAAGCCAGCCCGCGGTGGCAGACGCGGGTATTGAGGCGGCGCGCGAGGCCGCCTACCAGGTTGCGCCCGCGGAG
This sequence comes from Deltaproteobacteria bacterium, assembly GCA_016875515.1. Lineage (GTDB taxonomy): Bacteria > Myxococcota > Myxococcia > Myxococcales > Myxococcaceae > VGRA01. Next base: position 2,396 of record VGRA01000137.1, read on the forward strand.
CTCTTCGGCGAGCCGGTGCCCACCGGCGCGGCGCGCGTGGAGCTGGTGGGCGGGGTGGCGAAGCTGCGCGGAAAGGACCACGCGCTGGAGGACGCCTCCGCGCGCGCGCAGTTGCTCGCGGCGGCGGGCGGCAAGGTGCTGCTGGTGCCGGACGCGGACACCTACGTGGCCCAGGTGGCCCCGCTGCTGGTCGCGCTGGAGGACGGCAAGGTGGAGACGTGGTTGGGCCACCCGTCCGGGAAGGTGGCCTGGAAGCTCACGCTGCGCGACGAAGCCGAGTTCAACACCTGGCTCGAGCAGCCGGTGCCGGGGAAGGTGCGGATTGTCCAGCGCGCGGATGGACTGGAGCTGGTCACCAACATGGGCAAGGTGCTTGGCGCAGACCCCAATGGCCCCTCCCTTCCGCTGCGCGGTGGGCGGCTGGACGTGGCGGCCGAGCGCGCCGGGCTGGAGAAGGTGCAGAAGCGTTTCGAGGCGCCGGACATCTGCCTCCTGCCGTCGTTCGGGACGGAGTTGGCGCAGGTGGCCGAGGTGCTGTCGGGCACGTTCCGCGCGGCGGGGGAGGGGATCTTCCCCGAGCGGTGCCTGGTCTACCCGCGCCCGCGGAAGTGAATCAGATGCCGTCCGGCCCCACGCAGACGGTCTGGGTGCTGCCGTTGGCCGAGCGGCACGCGTAGCCGCCCCGGCAGTCCGACTTCGTCTTGTCACACGCCTTGAGGCAGCCGGCCATGCCCTTGCCGATCACGTCCACCACGCAGACGGAGCCTTCCGGGCAGGACTCCGCGTTGACGACCGTGCACTGCTTGGTGCAGTAGCCGCCGGGAGCGAAGGTCGCCGCGAGGCAGACCTGCCCGCCGCAGTCCGCTTCGCTGTCACAAGCGTCTGCCACGGTGGCGGCGCAGCCCTGCAGCAGGCCGGCGAGTGCGAGTCCAACGAGTGCCCAGCTGCGCATGGTGCGGCTCCCTCGGGTGGGGTGGAGAAGGTGCGACCGTTTTCTAGCGCGGACGGCAAGGAGGATGAAAAAAGCGGGCGGTGGAACTGAGCCCACCGCCCGCCGGGAACGTCCGCGTCGCTGACGCGCTAGGCCTTGTCGTCCTCGACCTTGGCGAGCGAGTAGTCGGCGGTGAAGGAGACCGTCTCCTTCGAGTAGGTGTGCTTCTCGGAGGCCGTCTGGATGTGGCCGTCCAGCACCACGGAGACGGAGGCGCCGGACTTGGCCACGGCGGAGAACGCCACCGTCTGGGTCACGTCCGCGTCGAGGAAGTCGGAGATCTCGCCGCTCATGTCCAGCTTGCCCTTGAAGCGGATATTGATGTTTCCGCTGGCGGAGTCGTCCGTCTCGTTGAAGTCGAAGCTGACGGCCAGGCTGATGGAACCGTTGTAGAAGACCTTCCCGTCGTCCGAGAAGTTGTCGTACCTGACCTTGAAGACGGCCGCGCCGTCCGGGATGCCCACGAAGAGGGTGCCGAGGGTGTCCCACTCCAGGGTGGCGGTGCCGCTCTTCTGGCCGGACACCTTGATGTCCACCTTGGACGCGCCGGACTTCAGCGCGCGCAGCGCGGCGCCGCGGGCGGCGGTGGCAGGGGAGGAGGCCTGGAACAGCGCCTCGGCGGCGCCCTCCTTTCCACCCCCCAGTCGTGCGCCAGGGGCGCAGGCGGCGAGGGTGAAGGAAACGGCTGCAGCCAGGGCCAGACGGGTGCCGTGCTTCATGAACTGCTCCTGTGTGCGGAAGGTTCCGCGCGTGGGTGTGAGCGGCGGGCTTCTCCCCCGCGTCCGCCGGCCGCGGACATGACGTGGCGAGGGGGCCAACCGGGCGAGCGGGTTATCAAGCGCTCCGGGGAGCGTCAACGTCCCGGGAAGGCCACTGCCACCGGGTGGATTCTTTGACCCATCCCTGTAGCACCCCTATTTTCGCCACCGGTCGTGGCAAGGAGTGGTAAGGAGTGGGGCTCTCGCCCATGAAATGGGCATCCGGTGGTGGGTGAACCGTGTTTCGTGGCGTCTTCGAGCACCAGGTGGACGGGAAGGGGCGCACGAGCCTCCCGGCCCGGCTGCGCGAAGTGCTGGTGGGGCACTACGACGAGCGGCTGATCCTCACGACTGCGCTGGATGGATGTCTCCACGCCTACCCGGTGCGGGAATGGGAGCAGCTGGAGCAGGCCCTCGCCAAGCGCAGCGCCATGGAGCCCGGGGTGAAGACCCTGATGCGGCTGTACGTGGCCCCTGCGCAGGAGGTGGCGCTGGACAAGCTGGGGCGGGTCCTCGTCCCCCCCTCGCTGCGCGCGCACGCCGGGCTGGAGCGGGACGTGGTGTGGGCCGGCATGGTGAAGGTGCTGGAGCTGTGGAGCCGCACCGGCTGGGCGAAGGCGCAGGAGGAGGCGCGGGCCGAGGTGGACTCCGCGCAGCTCATGCGCGTGCTGACGGAGCTGCGGCAGGGATGAGCGCCCCCTTCGCCTCAGCGCACGAGGCCCACGTGGCCGTGGAGCCGGTGACGGCGGCGGGGGAGCCCCCGGTGGCCACGCTGTTCCTGGAAGGGGAGCTGTCCCGCGAGGGGCTCTCCGGGGTGGGCGAGACGCTCTTCCGGCTGGTGAACCGCGGCTGCCGCAAGGTGGTGGTGGATCTCTCCGAGGTGGGCCACCTGGACTACCGCGGGGTGAAGCCGCTGGTGCAGCGGGCGACGCTGCTGCGGGCGGCGGGCGGGGACATCAAGCTGTGCGGCGCCTCGCCCTACGTGGCGGCCATCCTGCGGGTGGCCGGGGCGTGGCAAGAGCTGGAACTGTACCCCACGCGCGCCTCGGCGCTGGCCGCGTTCCGGCCGGGGTGGGCATGATGGCGTTTGTCCACCAGACGGTCCTGAAGGACGAGGCCGTGGCGGCCCTGGCCCCTGGGGCGGGGAAGGTGATCGTGGACGGGACGCTGGGAGGCGGCGGCCACTCGGAGGCGTTGCTGCGGCGCGGGGCGCGCGTCATCGGCATTGACCGGGATCCCGCGGCGCTGGCCGCGGCGCGGGCGCGCCTGGTGGCCCACGGCGAGCGCTTCGAGGCGCGGGTCGGCAACTTCGGGGACGTGGAGCGGCTGCTCGCGGGCGAGGCGGTGGACGGGCTCCTGCTGGACCTGGGGGTGAGCTCGCCGCAGCTGGACACGGCAGCGCGCGGCTTCAGCTTCCAGCAGGACGGGCCGCTGGACATGCGGATGGGCGCGGACGGGGAGACGGCGGCGGAGCTCATCCGGCGGCTGCCCGAGTCCGAGCTGGCAGACCTCGTCTACCGGTTGGGAGACGAGCCGTTCAGCCGCCCCATTGCGCGCGAACTGAAACGGGCCCAGCCGGCCACCACGGCCGAGGCGGCGGAGGCGGTGGGGCGCGCGGTGCCGCGGGCGAAGTGGCCGAGGCGCATCCACGTGGCCACCCGTACGTTCCAGGCGCTGCGGATGGCGGTGAACGGGGAGCTGGAGGCGCTCGCCGCGGCGCTGAGCGCGCTGCCGCGGGTGCTGAAGCCCGGCGGGCGCGCGGCCATCATCAGCTTCCACAGCCTCGAGGACCGGCTGGTGAAGGAGCGCTTCCGGGAGCTCGAGGGGCGCTGCACCTGCCCGCCGGGGCTACCGGTGTGCGGCTGCGGCCAGCGCGGCAGCTTCCGGCCGCTGTCCCGCAAGGCGGTCACGGCAGGCGAGCCGGAGCTGGAGAGCAACCCCCGGGCGCGCAGCGCCCACTTGCGCGCGGTGGAAAAGGTCCCATGAACACGTCCACGTCCCTGCGTTCATCCCGAGGCTCGGTGCTGTTCCAGCTGCTGCCGCCGCTGCTCGCCGTCACCTTGTTCGTGGGCGTGGGGCTGATGCACGTCACCTCGCGCGTGCTGGTGGTGGGCGTGGGGTACGAGCTGTCCCGACTGGAGCAGGAGAACCATGATCTGCTCCGCCAGAACGACGCGCTGCGGGTGGAACTGGCGGCGCTGAAGAACCCGGCGCGCCTGGAGCGGGTGGCCCGCGAGCAGCTGGGCATGGTGTCCCCGCCCGCGGGCGCGGTGATCACGCTGCCCTCGAGCACCGCCCGTTCGGCCGAGCGCCCCGCCGCGCCGTCCCGGGCGCAGCCCACGTTGACTGCGGCGCGGGAGGCCCGGCCGTGAGGGACTTGAAGGCGAAGCGCCGCGAGGCCTCCCCGGGAAGTGACGGGGCGGGCGAGGAGGGCGCGGGCGGGCTCAAAGGCCGCGTCCTCTTCATGGGGGCGGCGTCCTTCCTGCTGCTGGGCGGGCTGGCCTACCGCGCCTACCACCTTCAGGTGAACGAACAGGCGAAGCTCAAGGGGATGGCGCAGGACCAGTACGTGCGCCAGATTCCCGTGCCCGCCCGCCGCGGAGACATCTTCGACCGGCGGGGCATCCCCTTCGCGCAGAGCGTGGAGGTGGACAGTGTCTGGGTGGACCCGTCCGAGCTGAAGGACGTGCGGGCCGCGGCGAAGGAGCTGGCGCGCGTCCTCAAGCTGGACGCGGCCGAGCTGCACACCCGGATCCAGCGCGCGCGGCGCTTTGCCTGGGTGAAGCGGCAGGTGAAGCAGGGCG
>VGRA01000138.1 GCA_016875515.1 Deltaproteobacteria bacterium
GGGACATGTAGGAGAGCTTGCCCTTGATCTCCCCGGCCTTCGTCTGTTCAATCTGGTTGGCCGCCTTGGCGATGCCGAAGTCCAGCACCTTCACCGTGCCGTCGAACGACACGAAGATGTTCTCCGGCGTGATGTCCCGGTGAACGATGTTGAGGGGGTTGCTGTAGATGTCCGCCTTCTGGTGCGCGTAGAAGAGCCCCTCGCACACGGAGGACGCGATCTTCAGCGCGTACACCATGGGAAACGGAATCTCCTTGGTGTCCGCCTTCGGGATGATGCGACGCATGTCGCGCCCGAAGATGTACTCCATGGCGATGAAGTAGCTCTCGTTGATCTTCCCGAGATCGTAGATCTGCACGATGTTCGGGTGGTTCAGCTGCGCCGCCAGCTTGGCCTCGTTCAGGAACATCTTCACGAACGAGCCCTGCTTGCTCAGGTGCGGGCGGATCCGCTTGATGACGATGGTCTTCTCGAACCCCTCCAGGCCGGCCTGCCGGGCGAGGAAGATCTCCGCCATGCCGCCCACGGCAATTCGGTCCAGCAAGGTGTACTTGCCGAAACGCACCGCCTTTGCCCGCTGCTGGCCGTCCTGGGAAGCCATTTGGAGGGGCTACCCTAGCCGTTCGCGGCGGCCGCTGTCAGTCCCTACTGCGAGCACCTGCAGCCCGTGCGGGCTGTCCGGGTGGGCCGGAAAGTCCGGCCCCGGTGACAGCCGCTCGGCGCCCCGGACGGCCCGCCCCGCCCGGGCGAGCCCCTCCTTCACCGCGGCCGCGTGGCGGGCAGGGGCCAGCCCGGACAGGTTGCAGCAGGCGAGCAGCGTCCCCCCCGGGGCCAGGACCGCGGCCGCCTGCGCCACCAGGTCCGGGTAGTCCCTCGCCGCGCTGAAGCGGCTGTGGCGCGTGGTGGCAAACGACGGCGGGTCCAGGATGACCAGGTCGAACGACTCCCCCTTCTTGTCCAGCCGCTTGAGCCACTCGAAGACGTCCCCTGCCGCGAAGTCCCGGCGGTCCACCGGCAGGCCGTTGAGCCGGTGGTTGTCCTCCCCCCAGTCCAGCACGCGCCGCGAGGCGTCCACGTTGAGCGCGCGCGAGGCCCCGCCCACCCGCGCCGCCACGGAGAAGCCGCAGGTATAGGAGAACGTGTTGAGCACGGACTTTCCCGCCGCGTGCGCCCGCACCCAGGCGCGCGCCTCGCGCATGTCCAGGAACAGCCCCACCGAGAGCCCTGCCCCCGGGCGGATGCCGAACCGGAGGCCGTTCTCCTCTACCACGCAGGAGTCCACCGGGACGCCCCGGGACGGCAGCGCAGGGCTCACCTCGGCGCGGGCGGTGTTGGAGAGGACGCGGGCCTCGCGGGGGCGGCGCTTCACGTACACCGCGCGCGGCCCCCACGCGGCCACCGCGGCGTCCAGCACCGCCGCCTCCTCCGCTCCCGACAGCTCCCGGTACAGGCTCAGCACCACCGCGTCCCCGAAGCGGTCCGCGGTCAGGCCGGGCAGCCCATCCGCCTCGGCGTTGGCCAGCCGGTAGCAGGTGAGCCCCGGGACGGCGGCGAGCGCGTGCCGGGCCTCCGCAGCACGGCGCATCTGGAACACAATGAGGGAGGAATCCACGGGCGGAGGCGGAGCGTACCGCCCCGTCCCCCGCTGTGACAGGCTGCAAGCGGCCCCCGTCCATGTCCGCCGCTCGCACCGCCCTGATGCGCCCCGTCTCCTGGCTGCTGCTTCTGCTCGCGGTGGGAGTGGCGGTGCGCCTGTCCTGGTGGCCGCAGACGTTCCAAGCGGACGGGGTGATGCTGCAGCCCACCGACTCGCCCTACTACGCCCGGTTCGCCCAGCTGCAGCTCCGGGCCTTCCCCCGGTTCGAGCCCTTCGACGCCTACGTGAACGCCCCCGAGGGGGCCACCATCATCTGGCCGGCGCTGCACACCGGGCTGGTCATGCTGGCGGCGTGGGCCGCGGGGCCGGGGCGCGAGGAGGCCGGCGTGGCCTTCGTGGACCTGGGCGCCTTCGTCCTGGACTCGGTGCTGCTGTGGTGGCTTCTGCGGCGCCGCGGCGGGGAGCCCCTCGCGTGGCTCGCCGTGGCCACGGTGGGGCTGCTGCCGGTGGTGACGGCCAACACGGGACTGGGCAACGCGGACCACCACGTCCACGAGCCCTACCTGGCCGCCGCCACCGCCTGGCTGTTCGCGGAGGCGCTCGCGGAGGGCTCGGTGCGGCGCGCGGCCTGGACCGGGGCGCTCGCGGGGGCGGCGCGGCTGCTCACCCCCATGGGCTTCCTGCTGGTCTTCCCGCTCGCGGCCGCGCTTCCCCTCTACGCCTTGCGCCACCGGGGGCAGCCGCTGCCGTGGGGCAGGCTGGGGCTCGCCCTGGGCGCGGGCGCGGCGGCGGCGGCGTGGGCCGGGGCCTTCCTGTCTGGACAGGCGGGTTCGCTCTCCTACGTGGAGTGGACCTCCTTCCAGCCGCTGGCCTCGCTGGCGGCCGGGCTGGGCGCAGGCGCGCTCGCCGAGGCGGTGCGGGACCGCCGCCGGGCCCTGCGGATGCTCGGGGCGGCGGGGCTCGTCGCAGCCCCCCTGCTTCCCGAGCTCGCCCACGGGCTGCAGGATCTCCTGGGAAAGGACGCCCTGCTCGCCGCGGTGCAGGAGTCCCAGCCGGGCTGGGCCCACCCGGGCTGGCTCGCGGACATGCTGGAGCTGCTGGGGGCGCTGGGGCTGCTTCTGCTGGCCGTGGTGGCGCGGGACTTCCGCGCGCGCGGCACCGCCGAGGCGGCCGTCACGCTGGCGACCGCGGCAGCGTGGCTGTCTTGTACGCTCTTGCAGGTCCGATTCCTCCAGCCGGCGGCCGGGCCGCTCGGGCTGGGACTGGCGCTCGGCTTCACCTCCCTGCACGGGGCGTGGCCGCGGGGGCAGCGACTGCTGGGGCTGGGCGCGGTGGGCGTGGCGCTCCTGCACGCAGCCGCCGTGGCCGCTGGTCGGGTGCCCACGTGGGAGGACGGCCCCATGGAGGAGGCCCGGCTGCGCCCGGTGATGGACTTCCTCCGCGAGCACACCCCGGCCCCCGCTGACCCGCTGGACGGGCGCACGCCGCCGGACTGGAGCGTGGTGGCGAGCAACGACTGGGGGCACCTCGTCACCCTCTGGGGCCAGCGGGGCGCGGTGGCCACCCCCTTCTCGCAGGCCCCGGTGCACGTGCGCGGCAACGCCCGGGCCGCAGCCATCCTGGCGGCGACCTCGGACGAGGCGGCGTGGCGGCTCTGCCAGCAGTCCGCCGCGCGCTACGTGCTGGTGTCCCCGGGGCCGGTGGCGGGCGCCTCGCCGGAGCAGCTGTCGGCGGGGCTCCACCGGAGGCTCTTGCAGCACGCGGCCACCCGGGAGGGCGAGGCGTCCGGCCACTTTGCGCTCGTGCTCGACGCACCGGGCGGACGGGGCGGGGGGGACGGGCGCCCCTTCGGCCGGCTGTTCGAGGTGGTGCCGGGGGCGCTGCTTGAGGGGACCGCCTCCCCCGGGAGCGAGGTGCGGGCGGAGCTCCGGCTGCGCTCCAACACCTTGGAACTGCTGACCGCGGTGCACGCCGGGCGCGCGGGCGCAGACGGCCGCTACGGGCTGAGGGTGGCGCTGGCCTCCGAGCCGCTCGGCGCGGTGGCGCCGCTGGGCCCGTGGAAGGTGGTGGTGGACGGCACCGGGCAGGCGGTGGACGTCCCGGCGCAGGCGGTGCGCGGCGGGCTCGCTGTGCCCGTCCCCGCGGCCCCTGCCCGCTGACCCACCGGGGAGATGCCAGTTGACAACTGGCGCGGACGCCAAGTCTCCACAGGCGTGGTTTTCCGCTCGAGCGACAATCGATGAGCACGCAAGATCCATCACCCCTCTCCGGGGGCGAGCTGGCGCATGCCCCCCGCAACCCCCTGTCCTCCGTGAAGATTGCCCTCCAGTCGCTGAGGCGGGAGGCGCCTGGCCCCCGGACTCACCTGGCCCTGCGCGAGGTCCGGCGGATGGAGCGGCTGCTGAGCGCGCTGGCCGAGTGGGGCCGCGACGTGGCGCACGACGACGGGGCCAGTCCCCTGCCGGAGCTGCTCGGGGGCGCGGCCGACGAGGTCCGGGAGGAGCTGCAGCTGCGGGGGGCACGCATGGCGTTCAGCGTCCCGTCCGAGCCGCTGCCCCCCGTGCGGTGTGCCCCCTTGAGGACGCGCCCCCTGCTGGCGCAACTTCTCCTGGAGTGCGCGGACCGGGCAGGCCCCCACCTTCAGCCTGCGCAGCTGACGGCCTGGGAGGGCGGGGTGGAACTGGTGCTGGAGGCATCGGGGCTGTCCAGCGCCGGTGGGGCCCGGGCGTGCCTGGCGGCGCAGGGTGCGCTGCTCGTCCCCACGGGCGGCCGGGCCCGCGCACGTGGGCCGGACGCCGTGTCGAGCCGGTTCGCGCCATGAGCCTGCCAGGGACGCTGCTGCTGGTGGACGACGACCGGGCGCTGATGGAGACGCTGGCGTCAGAGCTGGACGGGCTGGAGGTGGTGATGGCGGCCTCCGGCCAGGAGGCGCTGCGGCGCGCGTCCGAGCAGGCCGTGGAGGCGCTGTCGCTGGTGCTGGAGCGGGCGCTGGGCGCGCGCCCCGGCCCGCAAGGTGCAGGCGCTCGCCGAGGCGCCCCCCGTCCCGGTCAAGATGGACGACGTGGTGGGGAGTACGCCCGCCATGCTGCGGCTGCTGAAGGACATCGGCAAGGTGGCGGCCAGCCGCGCCACGGTCCTCATCTACGGCGAGAGCGGTGCGGGCAAGGAGCTGATCGCCCGCGTCATCCACGCCTACACCGACGACACCGTCCGTCCGTTCGTGGGCATCAATTGTTCGGCCATCGTGGACACGCTGCTGGAGAGCGAGCTGTTCGGCCACGAGCGGGGGGCGTTCACCGGGGCGAGCGCCGCCAAGCCCGGCAAGTTCGAGGTGGCCGAGCACGGCGCGGTGTTCCTCGGCGAGATTGGAGACCTGTCGCCGCAGCTTCAGGCGAAGCTGCGGCGGGTGTTGCAAGAGCGCGAGTTCGAGCGCGCGGGGGGCGTGCGCCACATCCCGGTGCGCGCGGGTGGTGGCGACCACGCACCGGGACCTGGCGGCGGAGGTGGCGGCGGGGCGCTTCCGCGAGGACCTCTACCAGCGGCTCAAGGTCATCACCCCGCAGCTGCCCCCGCTGCGCGAGCGGCGCCTGGACATCCCCGCGCTCGTCCACCACCTGCTCCACCGCATCAACGACAAGGTGCACAAGCAGGTGACGCGCGTGCCGCCGGAGGTGATGGAGCGGCTGCAGTCCCTGCCCTGGCGCGGCAACGTGCGGGAACTGGAGAACGTCCTCACCCGGGCGGTGGTGCTGCCCCACGAGGTGCTGTCGGCCGAGCACCTGCCGGTCCCCGTCCCCCCCACCGGGCAGCAGCTGGACGGGCTGGCGCCCTCCGGGGATGGGGACGCCCCCATCCCCACGCTGGAGGAGGCGGAGCGGCAGCTCATCGTCCGGGCGCTGAAGGCCACCGGCGGACACAAGGGGCGCACCTGCGATCTGCTCGGCATCAGCCGCCCAACGCTCGAGCGCGAGCTGCTGAAGTTCAACCTCGGCGGCCCTGGCCCGCTTGAACATTCCGTGGAGGGGCCGCGGGCGCGTTGAAACGATCCGTTCAACGCGCGTGTGTCCAGGGCAAGCAAAGGGCTTGACCTTCGTGGTCAATGGCAAAGTCGGCCCGGCAACGGGGACCTTGGCACGACACTTGGAGAGACGGCTGGTCTCAACATCGCAGTCATGAGGAGTCCCCCGCCCGTGTTCAACCGTCCCCTCGGCCCCATTGGTTCCAACGTCGTCGTCCCGCTGCAGCCCACCGCCTCCGGCATGGTGGTGACCGCGCACCGCCATGCGCCGCAGCAGGACGGGGACATCGACTTCAAGGGCTCCTTCAAGGTGGAGACCTTCCCGCACAACGCGGTGCTCTACCGTCCCGGTGACATGTCGGACCGGGTGTACCTGCTGAAGAGCGGCCGCGGGCGGCTGATGCGGATTGGCAAGAGCGGGAGCCGGTCCGTGGTGAGCATCCTCAAGGCCGGGGATCTGTTCGGCGAGCTGTTCCGGCCGGGCGGCTCCCCCATCGAGGAGCTGGCGGTGGCCTCCGGCGAGGCGGAGGTGTGGGGCATCGAGGGGCGGGACTTCCGCGCGCAGCTGGAGGCGCGCCTCGCCCTGGCCAGCGACGTCATCCGCTCCTACGCCGAGCGGGTGCGCGGGCTGCGCAAGCGGCTGCTGGGGCTCACGTTCAAGGAGGTCCCGGCCCGGCTGGCCGAGACGCTGCTGTCGCTCTGCGAGACGCACGGCGAGCGCTGCCCGCACGGGGGCGAGACGGACCTCAAGGGGATCACCCAGCAGGGCCTGGCGGACCTGGTGGGGGCCTCGCGCTCGTTCGTCTCCACGCTCATCAACGAGATGAAGCGGGACGGGATGCTGGGCAACGTGGGGCGCATCCTCTGCGTGAAGGACCCGAAAGCCCTTCGGAAGATTGCCTCCGTGGAGAAGTAGCGGCGGGCCCCGCCGGCGTGGCACGGTGGGCGGCCCCATGTCGTCGCCCATTGCGCCCCCAGACACTCCCCGCCCCGAGCGCGTCCTCCCCGCCCGCCGCGCCCCTTACGAGGCCCACCGCGCGCGCGCGGAGGCCGCCGGCGCCGAGTTGCTCCGGCTGGACGCGGTGGACGGCCACTTCGCCAACGCCCGCACCGTGCTGTTCCTGGCGGCGGCGGGGCTGCTGGCAGCGCGGCTGCTGGACCGCGCCGGGGGCTGGGCGCTGCCGGCAGCGGCGGCATGCGGCGCCGCCTACGTGGCCGTGGCGCTGTGG
>VGRA01000139.1 GCA_016875515.1 Deltaproteobacteria bacterium
AAGGACGCGAGCAACCCCCGGCCGAGCCGCGCGCGCGGGGCGCTGGACTCCGCGGGTGACGGCGTGGCGGCGTGGGTCCGTGCCGGGGCCGCCGCCGGTGGCGCCTCCGGCAGGGGGTGCGCGCGCGCAGGCGAAGCGCCCAGGCACAGGGCCGCGCAGAGCAGCAGGGCGTAGGGGGCGCGGCGCATGCCTAGAATCGGAACGTCAGCAGCGGCCCCGGCCCGGCGGGCGCCAGGGAGCGCGCAGGCCCCGCGAAGGACTCCGCGGGGCTGGTGGCCACCGCGCACACCACCCCGACGGTGGGCCCGGCCAGCAGGGTCACGATGCCCACCCCGGGGATGATGGCGGAGAGCAGCCCCAGAAGCAGGCCGGCCCCCGCCCCGAGCAGCACCCGCGTGGGCACACGCCAGCCGCCCATGGCCGTGGCCGCCGCCAACGGCCCCACGACCCAAGCCCCCACCACGGCGCCGATCGCCGCGAAGAGCAGCGAGACCACGCCTCCCACGCCGATGCTGTCGTTGCCCCGGGGAACGGCCTGTATCCCCACGGCGATGCCGGCCACGCCCCCCACGAGGACGCCCAACCCTCCCAGGATGCCGCCCATCCAGACGCGCCCTGGCTCCTCGTCCAGCAGGGTCAGGGACCGCTGCGGCGAGGCGGCCAGGGCCGCGGCAGAGGGGACGTCCGGGACCGGGGCCTCCGGTGCAACCTCCACGAGCGGTGGCGCCGCCTCCCCCGGGCCGCTCTCCACAAACGGGGTGGCCTCCGCGGCCGGTGCCGGGGCTGGCGCCTGCGCCAGCAGGCTCGCCTCGCGGGGGGCATCCGCCAGCGCGCAGGGGCTCCCCGCGGCAGTCCCCGGGTTGAGGTGACCGTCCAGCGCCTCCACCTGTGTCTCTGGGGTGGGCCGCGCAGGGAGGGACAGCGAAAGCACCGAAGTCAGCACCAAGAGGACGGTCACGTGGGTGACTCCCGGGTGTTCAAAAGGAGAAGGACAGGAGCGGCCCGGGCGCGGAGGGGCCGCTCGCGCGCACCGGTGGGGCGAAGGCGTCCGCGGGGCTGGTGGCCACCGCGTAGACGGCGCCCACCGTGGGTCCCACCAGGCACGTGAGGATTCCAAGGCCGGGGATGACCGTGGACGCCAGCCCGATGGCGAGCCCCACCACGGCATGCATGAAGACGCGACCTGCCACCGGCCACGCCCCCATGGCCAACGAGGCGGCGAGGGGGCCGGCCAGCCACGCGGCCAACACGGGCGTCCCGAGCAGCACGAACAGCCCCTCCGTCCAGCCGCTGGGCACCAGGCTCGGGTTTGCCCGGAGGAAGGCAAAGGTTGCCACGGGGGCGCCGAGCGCGAACACGCCCCCGGTGATGGCCCCGGCCCACACGCGCCAAGGTTGAACGTCCTTGACCAGCAAGGGTCCTGGCAGGTCCGCCTGCACTGCGGCAGGCGGGGCCTCGTCCGGGCTGGCCTGCGCGGGCGCGCTCTCCACCAGGGGCGTGGATTCGCTGGCCGGCTCCGGGGTGGCGGCAAGCGCCCAGGCCGTCTCCGGGAGCAGGGAGGCCGAGCGCGGGGCGCCCGGCAGGGACAAGGCAAGGACCGTGGGCAGCAGCAGCACGACGTTCACGTCAAACCTCCTGCACCGCTGGACTGCGGGTTCACCACCGGGAGCGGCCGTCCAGCAACGGGGCGGGCGCGGTCTCCACCGCCCAAAGTACGCCGAGCGCGGGGCCGGCCGCGAGCACGGCCCACCCCACCACCGGGATGAAGATGGCCGGGATGCACAGCACGGCGCCGGCGAGCGCCCCCAACACCAGCCGGGGGAGGATGCCCCGCACGTTGGAAAGCAGGGCCACCGCGAGCGGCCCGGCCACCCACCCGGCGGCCACCCCCACCAGCGCGCTCACGGCGAACCGCTCGGCGGGGTCCTTCACGGGGGCGGCCACCGTGAACGCTGCGCCCGTGCCCACCAGGACGGGGACCACGAGCCCGCCGCCCAGCACCCCCAGCCACGCGTGCGGCCCGCGGCGGGGGGCCTCGCCTGCGGGGGCCGCCGGGGACGGGAGGAGGTCCATGGGCACGGAGGGCTCTGCCGCCAGCGCCCGGCCGGGAGGCAACAATTCCCCCACCAGCGGGCCTGCCCACGCCGCCGAGGAGATGCACCCGGCCAGCAGCAGCATTGCCCAGGACATGGAGGAAGGAGGCATGCGGGACGCAGGGCGGGGTACGGGCATGGCCTAGAAGTTGAGAGTCAGCAGGGGGGCACCCGGGGGCGGGGCCGCGGGGAGCCACAGGTCCGCCGGGCTGGTGGCCAGTGCGTGGACGGTGCCCAGCATGGGGCCGGCGAACAGCGCGAGCACGCCCACCACGGGGACGGTCACGCTCATCAGCCCGAACAGGGCGCCCGCCAGCGCGTACACGACGGCCTTCTCCTGCACGGGGCCCGCCCCCATCACCAGCCCCGCGGCGAGCGGTCCCATCACCCAGCTGGCCAGCAGCGGGCCGAGCACGAGTGCCGCCAGTTCGGCGCTCAGCGCCCCGCTGGCCAGCGCGCGCTCCATGGACGGCACCTGCAGCAGCGCGAGCACCGTCACCACGGGGGACACCACCACCGCCGCGCTGCCCGCCACGAGCCCCAGCGCCACCCGCCCGGGGGCCACCTCCTCCAGCAGCGGGCGCGGACGGGGGGTAGGTCCTGTGGCGTCCAGGGGCTCGGACTCGACGATGGGAGTGGCCTCGCTCTCCCCGGCCTGGGCCATGGCCTCCGCCTGCAGCAGCCCTGCGGCGCGCGGGGCGTCCGCCAGGGAGAGGGTCAGCACCACGGGGAGCAGCAGGGCAGTCACGTTGGCGCCGAAGCCTACCCCGCCCGCGCCCGGGCGGGCTCAGAACCGCAGCACGAGCGCGCCCGAAGGTGGCGGGCTTTCGCCCCGGCCCCACTCCATGCCCACCAGGGCGCCAGCGGCGGGGGCTGCCCAGAGGATGCCCAGCCCGGCGAGGTAGGCCGCAGACGGCGCCGTGGCCAGCACGCCCCCCACCACGAGCCCCACCAGCAACCCCGCGAGGCTCCCCACCACCGCGCGCCAGGTGTTCCCCCCTGCGCCCAGCCAACGCCCGGTGAGGATGACGGCCAGCGGCCCGCCCACCCAGCCGAGCAGCGACGCGCTGGCCACCCCGGTGAAGAAGCCCTGGAAGCTCCCCGAGGCGGTGGAGGCGAGCCAGGCGCTGAAGGGCGCCACCACGCCGAGGCCCACCGCGGCGAGCGACTCGCCGAGCAGCCGCTGGCTGCGGGTGAAGCGGGGGGGCTCGGGGCTCGTGGCCGGTGCGGCGACCCACGTGGGCGGCGCCGCGTCCGGGGGGAGATTGGGCAGGAGGCGCGCCGCGGCGGCGGGCGCGGCCAGGACGAGCAGCAGGGGAAGGACGAGTCTCTCAGCGCGCATCCAGGGCCACCTCCAGCGGCGCGCCGGCGGCGGTGCCGAGCGCTGCGTTCGTCGAGTCATCTGCGTAGAGCCACGCGCGCAGCTGCGCGGTGACGAGCCCCGCCACCGTGGCGCGGGCCCTGTCCTTGTCCGGCCCCTCCAGGCACAGCCCGCCGGTCCCCACCTCCGGATCCAGCATGTCCCCGTGGCCGTGGCCGGCCACCACCGCGTGCCGGGTGGGGGCGGAGGTGCGCTCGAAGAAGTGGGCATGGTTGTCCCCCTCCGGGGCGCACGCCCCTCCCAGCTCCATGCCGATGACGAGCGAGCGGGGCAGCCCCTCCACCGGGCCGGGCAGGGCCTCCGCCTGCGCGGCGAGCAACGCCGAGCCCGTCCCGTCCACCGGGTCCACGCCCACCAGCCCCGAGAGCGGCACCCGGCCCGCCTTCGCGACGAGCCACGCCACCTTGCCGCCCCGCGAGTGGCCCACCAGGGAGAGGGGCGCGCCGGTGGACGCGCTGCCCACCGCCGCCGCCGCGTGGCGCGCCGACCAGCCCGCCACCGCCGCCGCGTCCTCCGCCTCCCAGGCAGCCCATGGCTTGCCCAGCGGAATGCCGTCTGCCGGGTACATCTGCGGGGCCACCACCACGAAGCCATGCGAGGCCAGGTGCGCGAGCATCACGCCGTAGGTGCGCACGTCCGCGGTGAAGCCGTGCTGAAACTGCACCACCGCCCAGGTGCCGGGGGCCGCCGGGGCGTGGAGGCGGAGGGGCAGGGGGGCCTCGAGTTCACCTTCGGAGAGGTCCAGCACCTGGACCGGCAGCGGCCCCACCTCCCACGGGCTGCCGCGCGGGACCCACGCCACGCCCCGAGGCAGCGGGCCGGGGGCGCGGGACGCGGGGCCGCATCCGGCGAACAGCAGCAGCAGGCAGGCGAGTGGGCGCATGGTGGATGCGGGGCCTAACGCCGGGAGGCCCGGTTCGCCGCGCCCGGGCGTTGCCCGGCAGGGCGGGGGTGGGCTAGTGCCCCGGGCCCATGAAGATGTTGGTGCTCGGGTCCTCGGGTGGGTGCGGCCGTCAACTGGTGCACGTGGCGCTGCAGCGCGGCCACGAGGTCACCGCCGCGGTGCGCCCCGGCAGCCGGTGGCAGGCCCCCGCGGCTGCGAAGTGGGTGGAGGGGCAGCTGGACGACGGTGCCTTCCTGCGCTCGGCGGTGCGGGGCATGGACGTGGTGCTCTCCGCGGTGGGGCTGCGGCTGCCCGGGCTGGCCCCGTGGGCAAGGCCCGAGGTGCCGGACCTGCTCACGCGCTTCACCCCGCTGCTGGTGGAGGCCATGAAGGCGGAAGGGGTCCGCCGCGGCGTCTTCATCAGCGCCGGCGGGGTGGGTGACTCGTTCGGGGCCATGCCGGGCTTCTTCAAGGCCTTCATCCGGGGCACCGCGCTGCGCCACGCCTACCGGGAGCTGGAGGAGATGGAGCGGGTGCTCGGGGAGAGCGGCCTGGACGTCACCATCTGCCGGCCCACCGGGCTGACGGACGGGCAGCGCACCTGGAAGGTGAAGGTGGCCGCGGGGCTGTCCGGGCGCGCCACCATCTCCCGCGCGGACGTGGCGGGCTGGATGGTGGACGAGGCGGAGCAGCCGGCGTGGGTGGGCAAGCAGCCCCTCATCACGGTGACGGGGGCCGCGGCATGAACCGGTTCGAGGACTACCCGCAGGTCGCCAACCCCGTCTGCCCGTGGGCCCCGGTGCGCGAGTGGGGCGGGCTGCCCAACGTGAAGTGGTGCGAGGAGACGCTCTGCGCCTGGGTGGCGGAGCCGGCCAACACCTGGAGCAACCTCGCCTTCCTGGCGGCCGCGGGGGCGTTGTATGCCCTTGCGCGCACCGAGCAGTCCCGCAGCCTGCGCTTCTTCGCCCCGGCGGCCGCCGTGGTGGGCATCTCGTCCGGCGCCTACCACGCGAGCGTCACCTTCGTGCTGCAGGTGTTCGACTTCTTCGGGATGTACTGCTTCATCGGGCTGATGCTGCTGCTCAACGTGGTGCGGACCGGGTGGGTGCCCCGCGAGCGGTTCTTCGCCTGGTTCTGGGGCGGGGTGACGGCGCTCACCGTGCTGACGGTGGTGGTGGCGAAGCTGTCGCTGCCGGTGCAGGGCATCGTGCTGGCGCTCGTCCTCGGCATCGTGGGGACGGAGGTGGTGGCCACGCGCAGGGCGGAGGTCCGCCCGGCGCACGGTTGGTTCGTGGCGGCCCTCGCCGGGCTGGCGGTGTCCATGGGCTTCTCCGCGGCGGACGGCTCGGGGCGGTTCTGTGACCCGGCGGACCACCTGGTGCAGGGACATGCCATCTGGCACCTGCTCAACGGCGTCGTGATGGTGCTCGCGTACCTGTACTACCGGCAGTTTCGCGCGCAGTTGGCGTAAAGATGCAGCGTCTACGGTCGAATGAATGTAAGACGAAAACCGTCGCGCTGTTTCCTTTCAAGTTCTCGATAGGGGGATTCATGTTCCGTCGTTCTCTGGTGGGGGCTTTCTTGTTGGCCGGTTGCCTGGGGACTTCCGCGCCCGCGACGTTGGTGGAGGTGGCGGAGGAGGCGGCGGGCGCCAACTGCGCCGCGGGCGGCAAGGCGGTGAAGGTGGGCGCCGACAAGGACGGCAACGGCACGCTGGCAGCGTCCGAGGTGAAGCAGACGCACTACGTGTGCAACGGGTTGCCGGGGACCGTCGGCGCGACCGGGCCCGCGGGAGCTGCGGGTGAAGCCGGTCCTGCGGGCGCCACGGGTCCTGCGGGCGCCACGGGGGGCACGGGCCCTGCCGGGGCCAACGGCCAGGCAGGTGCGTCGGCCATGGTCAATGAGACGAGCAGCACCACGCCCACGGCGGATTGCCCCTACGGCACGAAGCGGGTGGAGCTGGGGGTGGACGACGACCGGAACAACGTGCTGGACGCGGCCGAGGTGGACTCGGTGCTGACCTTCTGCCTGGCCCAGTCCGGCGGCGGCACGGGCGGTGGGACCGGCGGCGGCACGGGTGGTGGGACCGGCGGCGGCACGGGTGGCCTGACCTGCGCCCAGCAGGGAAAGTGCACCAAGCCGGACGGCTCCTGCGGCGACAGCTGCACGGTCGGGTGCTGCATCCCCGGTGACGCCCAGGGCCGCTGCCAGACGGTGGTGAACAACACGCTGTGTGGCAAGCAAGGAGCAGCGTGCTCGGCGTGTTTGACGGGCGAGACCTGCCAGGCCACGACGGGCGGCTCCGCCTGCACCGCGAGCGGGACCGGCGGCGGCACGGGCGGCGGCACGGGCACCGGCCCGGTACTCGCGGATGGCGTGGTGGGCCAGCCTTGCACGCAGAAGTCTGACTGCGGGGCCAACGCTGAGGCCATCTGCTGGCGCGAGGAGGAGCAGCACCAGA
>VGRA01000140.1 GCA_016875515.1 Deltaproteobacteria bacterium
CTTCATGAAGGGGCTGATGGAGCGGGATCGGCTGGGATAGGGTGAGCAACATGGCGACGTTCGAGTTGAAGCTCCCGGACATTGGCGAGGGCGTGCAGGAGGGCGAGATCGTCAAGTGGCTGGTCAAGCCCGGTGACGTGGTGAAGGAGGACCAGGTCGTCGTGGAGGTGATGACGGACAAGGCCACCGTCTCCGTGCCCACTCCGCGCGGCGGCAAGGTGGTCCAGACGTTCGGCAAGGAGGGAGAGGTGGCGAAGGTGCACCACCTGCTCGTCACGCTGGAGGTGGACGGCGCAGCGGCTGCCTCGGCGCCCGCCAACGGCCACGCCACGGCCCCCGCCGCCGCGGCGCCCATGTCCTCCCCGGCACCGAAGGCGGCCGCCCCGGTGAGGGCTGCGAGCGAGAAACTGCTCGCCACCCCGGTGACGCGGCGCATGGCGCGCGAGCACGGGCTGGATCTCTTCACCATTGCGGGCAGCGGTCCGCAGGGGCGTATCACCAAGGTGGACGTGGAGGCGGCGCTCGCCTCCCCAGGGAACTCGGCTGTGGCCGCCGGGCCGGTGGTGCCCGCGCGTGCCCCGTCTGCCCCCCTGCAGTCCTCCGCGGTTGACCAGCGCGTCCCGCTGAAGGGGCTGCGCAAGAAGGTCGCGGAGAAGATGGTGCGGTCCAAGTTCACCGCGCCGCACTACACCTTCGTGGAGGAGGTGGACGCCTCCAACCTGGTGGCGTTCCGCAACCGCATCAACGCCCAGTTGGCGGCGGCCGGGGACAAGGCCAAGGTCAGCTTCCTGCCGTTCTTCTGCAAGGCGGTGGCGGCGGCCCTGCGGAAGTACCCGCAGTGCAACGCCAACTTCGACGACGCCACGCAGGACCTGGTGGTACGCGGGGAGTTCAACTTCGGAATCGCGGCGGCCACTGAGGAGGGGCTGACGGTCCCCGTGGTGCGCGGGGTGGACCGGCTGTCCATCAAGGGGCTGGCTGCGGAGGTGTCCCGGCTGGCGGAGGCGGCGCGCAACCGCCGGCTCAAGATGGAGGAACTGTCCGGCGGCACCTTCACCATCACGTCCCTTGGCCAGGCGGGCGGGCTGTTCGCCACGCCAGTCATCAATTATCCCGAGGTGGCCATCATGGGGATCCACCGGATGCGAAAGCGCCCGGTGGTGGTGGACGACCAGGTGGTCATCCGGGACGTGATGCACCTGTCCTTCTCGTTCGATCACCGGGTGATCGACGGCGCGGTGGGCGCGGAGTTCGCCTACGCCGTCATCCGGCTGCTCGAGACCCCGGAGCTGATGTTCGTCGACATGGTGTGAAATGGCGGACGAGGTCCGTGAGTACCTCCGCGCGGCGCAGGAAGCGGAACTCCGCAAGGACGTTCCAGCGGCCGTCTACCGCTTGAGGCAGGCCGCGGCCGCCTACCGGCGGCGGGGGAGCCTCTCGCGTGCGCTCTCCGTGCTCCGGCACGCGCTGCGGATTTGCCCCGGGCAGGAGGGACTGGCGGAGGAACTGGCGGAGGTTGAGGCAGCGGAGGCACGGGCAGGAGAGCACGGAGGAGACGCGCCAGTGCCCAGCGTGGCGCCCTCGCCGGAGCTGCAGGCGGCACTGGACGCGCTGGACGACGAGCGGGAGTTGGTGTTGGAGGGCGGGCCGGCCACCCGGGTGCCGGTTGCCGCGGCCCCTGGCCTGGACGCCTGGTGCAGCTTCTGCTGCCAGCCCACCCGGGAGGCGGGGCCGCTGGCGGCGGGCGCATCCGGGACCTTCATCTGCGGGGCGTGCGCGGAGGTGGCGTGCGCGCTCGCCGGGCGGACGCTTCCCCCGGGCGCGGCCGTCGTGCAAGGACGTTCCACGGAAGCCACGGGCCTCCCCGCGCTGTCCCGGGCATCCCTCCAGGCGGCGCGTCAGGTGGAGGCGGCGCTGCAGCGCGGCGCCCGGCTGGTGGTGGTGGCCGGCCCCCCGTCCAGCGGGAAGAGCCGCTTCCTCTCCGCGCTCGTGGCGCAGGGGCGCGTGCACGCGGGGGAGGCGGCGCAGGCGCGGGGACGGCCGGTGTGGATCAAGGACGCCTGGGCGCTCAGCCCGGCGGAGCAGCGGGGCTGGCTGTCCCGGCTGGAGACGGAGCCGTCCTTGAGGCTGGTGGTGGAGGCGCGGGCCGCGGTAGGCGCCGAGGCCCCGGTGGCCCGGGGCGCGGACGGCGCGGTGGCGCTGCTGTTGGGAGCGGTGGAGCTGGGGGCGCTGCTGGGCGTGGACTGGCCGGTGCAAGTGCTGGACGCGGTGGAGGCGGTGGGGCTCTTCAGCCCCATGGACGCGGCCGAGCTGGCCGCGCATGGCCGGGCCCTGCTGGCTGTGCGCCAGCCTGCGTGCACCGTGTCTGAACGGCTGCTGGAGGTGATCGTCCAGCGGGCGCTCGCCAGCGGGCGGGGGGCGGCAGAGATGGAGGCGCAGCTGCGGCGGCTCCCTCCCGGGCGGTGGTCGCTGCCCGGCGAGGAGGGCTGAATGGGGCGGCCGCTGCACGTCTACCGGCTGGGGCGGGTGGAGTACGCGGACGGGCTGGAGCTGCAGCGCCAGTTCGCGGAGGCGCGGGCGGCCGGCGGGCCGGACACGCTCCTGCTGCTGGAGCACCCGCCGGTGTTGACGCTGGGGCGCGCGGGGAAGCGGGAGAACATCACCGCATCCGGGGCGCAGTTGGCCCGGGTGGGGGCGGAGATCTTCGAGACCAACCGCGGCGGGGACGTCACCTACCACGGCCCCGGGCAGCTGGTGGGCTACCCGCTCCTGGAGCTCCCGCCGGACCGCCAGGACGTCCGCCGCTTCGTCCGGGACGTGGAGGAGGTGACCGTCCGCACCGTCGCGGAGTACGGGCTGCACGCGGCGGGGATGCCCAAGTGGCCGGGGGTGTGGCTGGGCAGCGAGGCGGCAGGGGACGCGCGGAAGATCTGCGCCATTGGCGTCCACCTGTCCCGGTGGCGCACGAGCCACGGCTTCGCACTGAATGTGAACACGGATCTTTCCCACTTCGGGCTGATCGTCCCGTGCGGGATCCGCGAGGCCGGCGTCACCTCGCTCGAGCGGGAGCTGGGGCACCCGCTGCCGGTGCCAGAGGTGGAGGCGCACCTGGTCCGGCACTTCGCGGAGGTGTTCGGTTTCACGCCCGCGTGGCAGGTCCCCGTCCTGCGGACGGTCAGCGTGGTGGTGACGCGCGGCGAGGGGGTGGCCCGGCAGGTGCTGCTGCTGCGCCGGCGCGAGGAGCGCGGCGGCTTCTGGCAGTGCGTCACCGGCAAGGTGGACCCGGGGGAGTCCCCGCGCGCCGCGGCGCGGCGGGAGCTGCAGGAGGAGACCGGCGCAAGCCTGGAGGTGTCGCCGCTGGAGTACGTCCACGCCTTCGCGTTGGGGCAAGGGCCCCTGCCGCGGGTGTGCGAGGAGGCGGCCTTCGCGGCGCGCTGGGCGGGCGGTGAGCCGGTGCTGGATCCCGCCGAGCACGACGCTGCGCGCTGGTTGGGACCGGACGAGGCGGCAGCGCTGCTGCCGTTTGCGGGGCTGCGGCGGGCGCTGTCGCTGGCCCTGTCCGGGAGGTAGGCCGCGCGACGCCGCGCTACGGCTCGAGGTACATCCCCTCGGTGGCCGCCACCGCCTCCGGGCGCCGGGCGCGCACGGCGCCGAGGAACGAGTCCAGCGCGTCGTCCGTGCGGGTGGGATCATGGTGGAAGACCACAAAGGTCTTCACCCCGGCGGCCTCCGCCGCGTCCACCGCTGCCTCCCAGGTGGAATGTCCCCAGCCCACCTTGGGAGCGCCCCCCCGGCCTTCGTACTCGTCCCGGGTGTACATGGCGTCACAGATGAACAGGTCTGCCCCCTCTGCAAACGCAATGGCCTGCGGGTCAATCGTCGGGTGCAGCTCCACGTCCGTGAAGTAGACCACCGAGCGCCCGCGGTACTCCACGCGGTAGCCAATGCAGCCGCCCGGGTGGTTGAGGTTCACCGCCCGGACCGTGGCCTCGCCCAGCTTCATCTCCACCCCTGGGATCGCGTCCTCGAACCGGAGCTGGGCGCGGAAGAAGGACGCCGGGATGGGGAAGTAGGGCTGGACCATCTGTCCCTCCATCACCGCCTTCACGTTTTGTACGCCCGCCCGCGGGCCCCGGAAGGTGAACCGGTTGAGGGGGATGAACAGGGGCGTGAAGAACGGGATCCCCTGGACGTGATCATAGTGGTAGTGGCTCAGGAAGAGGTGCACCTCCACCGGGGACTTCTCTGCGAGGATGGACTCGCCCAGTTCGCGCAGGCCCGAGCCCAAGTCGAACACCATCCGGACGTCCCCGCAGCGGACCTCCATGCAGGGCGTGTTGCCGCCGTACCTGGCCGTATGTGCCCCGGGGGCAGGGATGCTGCCGCGCACGCCCCAGAAGCGAACGTAGAAGTCCGCGTCCGGGCGAGCGAACCCGATGCCGCTAGCCGGCCTCGGCTTTGCTGTCGTCCTCGGCGACGAACTCAATCAGGTGCCCCGTCTGATCCCGCTTGGTGCGCAGGTAATCGACATTGTGTGGATTCGGAAGCGTACGCGAGGCAATGCGCCGCCGCACGGGAATTCCCTCGTCCACCAGCGCGGCGATCTTCAGGGGGTTGTTGGTGATGAGGTCTGCCGAGCGGACCCCCAACATCCGCAACATCTCTGCAGCAACGTCATACCGGCGCAGGTCGTCCGGGAAGCCCAGCTTCCGGTTGGCCTCGTAGGTGTCCAGTCCCTTGTTCTGCAGGGCGTAGGCGCGGATCTTGTTCCCGAGCCCGATCCCGCGCCCCTCCTGCCTCAGGTAGAGCACCACACCAAGCCCTTCATCCGCGACGAAGGCCATGGCCCGGTCCAGCTGGGCCTTGCAATCACACTTCAGCGAGCCGAGCACCTCGGAGGTGAGGCACTCGGAGTGGATGCGGACGGGCACCCCTTCCAGCCCGGAGATGTTCCCCTTCACGGCGGCCACGTGCTCCTTGCCGGTCCGCTTCTCCCGGAAGACCACCAACCGGAAGGTCCCCTTGTCCAACGGCACCTCGGCCTCGGAGTAGAGCTCCAGCAGGCTGCCGTGCAACCGGGCGGTGAGGTTCTCGGGCGCGTCGCTCATGGCGTAGTGTCCTTTCAGACTGTCGGTCCCACGGGAAGTTGCCCGCCGGCTGGAGTGCCGGGGGCGCCGTTGGGATTTCTAACGGGCGGCCATTGGATGCGCGACCCGCAAAAAGGTTACGCCAACCAGTTCAGCGGTACGAGCCCCACCGGGTCACCGGGAGCCCGCTCGGTGACATCCTCGGGCAGGACGAGCAGGTGGGTGGCCTGCGCAGCGGAGCGCAACGCGCCCGAGCCCTGGGTGGGCAACGGCGTGGCCCAGGCCGTCCCGTCCCGGAAGGACACCGTGGCGCGCAGGTAGTGGCGCAGCCCTGCCGCCTTGCGGAGGGCCACCGCGGTCCGCCCCGGGAGTTCCCCGGGAGCCGGGGCGGGGTGTCCGGCCAACTTCCGGAGCGCCGGCCGAACGAAGAGTTCAAAGGTGACCAGCGCCGACACGGGATTTCCCGGGAGCGAGAAGACGTGCGCGTTTCCCCAGCGGGCCCAAGCGAGCGGCTTGCCGGGCTTGATGGCGAGCCGCCAGAAGCGCTCCTGCGCCCCGAGGGACTGGAGGACACCCCGGACGAGATCCCGCTCGCCCACGGACGCCCCCGCGGAGGTGATGAGCACGTCCAGGTGGCGCGCGGCTTCCAGCGCAGCGCGGAGTGCGTCCGGGTCATCCAGGCACCTGCCCAAGTGGATGGCCTCCGCGCCGGCCCGGGCGGCGGCGGCGGTGAGCATGGGGCCGTTGCTGTCCAGGATCTGCCCGGGGAGGGGGGCGGCAGGATCTCCCAGCTCGTCTCCGGTGGACAGCACGCCCACCCGCGGACGCCGGAAAACCGGCACCACCGGGATGCCCTGGCCCCAGACGAGCGCAGCCTCTGCCAGCCCGATCACGCTCCCGGCCTCCAGCAGCAGCTGCCCCTCCCGGGCATCTTCCCCCGCGGGGCGGATGTTGTGGCCCGGGGAGGGGCGCTCCAGGACCTGCACCGTGGAGCCGTCCAAGCGGGTCCGCTCCTGCATGACGACCGCGTCCGCCCCTGGCGGGATGGGGGCGCCGGTCATGATCCGGACGGCCTGCCCGGGGCCGAGCGGCTGGCCGGGCCCGACGCCGGCAAACAGGCGATCAACCACCTTCAAAGGTGCAGGCGTCTCCTGGCAATCCGCGGCGCGCACCGCGTACCCGTCCATGGCGGAGTTGTCCAAGGGGGGCTGGGTCCTCGCCGCCGCAAGGTCCATGGCCAACACCCGACCGAGCGCCTGCTGGACGCCGGCGAGCTCGGCGGGCAGGGGCGTGCACTCGGCGAGGATGCGGGCGAGCGCCTCGGGGGCGGCGAGCAGGGGAGGAGACATGGGCCAATGCTAGAGCCCCAAGGGGCAAGAATCGAGGAAAGTCCAAGGCTTGGATTGACAAGTGCTAGGACGTGCCAGTAAAACGCCGAGATTTTCCGACCAGCAGCCTCCGCTCACCCGAACGACCGCCGGACCGGATGGCCGGCAAGGAGACATACGTCCATGGCGAAGAACCGGACGGCGTCCAAGCAGGCCAAGGCAGCGGCACCGAAGGGGAATGGGGCCAAGGCCGTGAAGGCAACCAAGCCCGCGCCGGCGAGCGCGAAGAAGCCCGCGGACAGGAAGGAGCCGAAGAAGGCTGAGCCCGCCAGGGTGAAAGCTTCCAAGGCAACGCCCCCCGCCCCTGTCCCGGCAA
>VGRA01000141.1 GCA_016875515.1 Deltaproteobacteria bacterium
CTGGCAGGGGATGCCGTGATGGAGAACCTGAAGACCGGCTCGTCCACCCGCGTGGAGGTCCTCAAGCTGGAGGACACGCCGCTGCCGGAGGAGGCCTTCTCCGAGCGGGGCCTGGAGCGAGGTTGATGCCGCGGCTCGTCGCCGCGCTCTGGCTGGTGTGCGCCCCGGCCACCGCGCAGGAGGGCCCGGGAGAGTTGTCTGCCCCGGGGGGCGGGGTGGAGGCGCTGCCCGCCGCGGTGGGCCAGCCGTCCATGAACGGGGACGCGGGGACGCCGGCAGACGGCCGTCCGGAGCCCGCAGCGGCGGTGGCCCCCGACGCGCCCCCGGAGGTGCCGGTCCCCGGGGACGTCCCGGCGGAGCCGCCCGCTGCGCTGGAGAGCCTGCCCTTGGAGGAAATTGCGTCCACAGGCAGCGCCCCCACCGCCCGCGTGGGGGGATGGCTCCGGCTGCAGGGCGCGGTGGACGCCCGCTTCGACTCGTTCGCCTCCGAGCCGCTCCCGGAGAACGTGGCAGAGCTGCGGGGGCGGGCCGGGGTGGACGTGGACGTGGAGCTCTCCCCGCGGATGCGGCTCCACCTGGCGCCGCGCGCCTTCTACCGCGCCGTCACGCAGCGCGGCGGGAGCCGGGCCAAGGCCACCTGGGAGCTGCTCCCGTCCGAGGCGTGGGTGGACGTGTACGGCGAACGGGTGGACGTGCGGCTGGGCTACCAGGTGATCACTTTCGGCGCGAACCCGCTGATGTCCCCCGCGGACGTGCTCAACCCGCGCGACCTGCGCCCATGGCTCCTCGTCTCCGAGCCCGAGGACTTCAAGCTGCCCAACCTGGGGGCCCGCGCGGTGGCGGACGTGGCCGGGCTGCAGGTGACCGCGGCCTGGCTCCCGTTCTTCCAGCCCCACCTGTACGACGTGGTGGGCCAGGACCAGGGGCTGCACGACGTGGACCTGCCCTTGCCCCAGCGGCTCCACCCTTCCGTGGAGGACCGGCTCCAGCCCCACCTGCTCACCACCGAGCGGCCGCTGGACCTGCCGCTGCCGGGTGACCTGGGGCTCCGCGCCACGCGGAAGCTGGGGACGGTGACGGTGGGAGGAAGCTGGAGCTGGACGGTGGAAAAGCTGCCGCAGGTGACGCTCGACCCGGAGCTCTCGCGCGTGCTCGCGGACCGGGCGGCGGGCAGGCAGCCCTCCGGCGCCGCGCTGCTGTCCCTCCAGCAGCGGTTCGAGGACGGCCAGGCGCTGTGGACGGGTCGCCACGTGCGCAACCACGTGCTGGCCGCGGAGGCGAGCGCGCTCTGGGGCTCGGCGCAGCTGGACGTGGACGTGGCCTTCTCCCCCGCGCAGACCTTCGTGGACGACCGCTTCCAGCCGGTCCGCAAGGCGGCCTGGACGGCGGTGGTGGGGGTTGGGCAGGCGGACCCGGACTCGGACCTCCTGTACGCGGTGTCCTGGCTGGGCACGGCGGTGCCCGGGGTGGCCGCGGACGAGCTGCTCCTGGTGCTCGAGTCGGGCACGGCCCGGGGCGCGCCGCGCACGGCGTGGAACATGGGCGTGCTGGGCACGGTGGCTTACCGCGCGCTGGACCGGCGGCTGGAGCTGGGGGTGCGGGCGGTGGCGGAGCTGCGCGGCCTGGGGGTGTCCCCCCGCGTCTGCTGGAAGGCGGACGAGCGGGTGACGCTGTCGCTCGCGGCGGAGATCTACGACGGGCACAGCTGGAGCCTGTTCGGGCTCCTGGGTCGCAACGACCAGGTCATTGCCGGGGTGCAGCTCTCCCTCTGATCCTCTATAAGCCGCAGCCCCATGAACGGAGCCACGCCCGTGTCTGACAACCCTTCCCTGTCCACGCCCGCGGATGCCCCCCCCGGGCCCGTGCTGGAGACCGTCTTCGGGCCCGGTGCTGCGCGCGCCGGCTGGCTGAGGGCGCTGCAGGCGAAGCTGCCGGGGGAGCGCTGGGTGTTCGCGGTGGCCGCGGCGCTGGGGGCGCTGCTCTTCGTCCCGTACTTGGGCGCAGTGGGGCTCTGGGACCCCTGGGAGACTCACTACGGCGAGGTGGGCCGGATGATGATCCAGCGGAACGACTACGTGTACCCGTACTGGGAGAGCGCGTGGTTCTTCAGCAAGCCGCCGCTCACCATGTGGATGCAGGCGCTGGGGATGCAGGTGGCCGGGACCAACCGCACGGAGGGGGCGCTCGCGCTCTACACCGAGTGGGGGATGCGGCTGCCCTTCTCGCTCTTCTCCATGCTGGCACTGGGGCTGCTGGGGTACGCCCTGTCCCGCGTGGTAAACCGGCGCGTGGCCTACGCCACGGTCTTCGTGCTGGCCACCATGCCGCTGTACTTCCTGCTGGCGCGGCAGGCGGTGACGGACACGCCGTTCGTGTGCTGCTTCGTCTCCGCCATGGCCTGCGCGCTGGTAGGGCAGTTCGACCGGGAGAGCCGGAACCGCTCCGCGTGGTGGTACGGCTTCTGGATCTTCAGCGGGCTGGGGCTGCTGGCCAAGGAGATCATCGGGCTGGGGTTCCCGCTGGCGGTGCTGTTCCTCTACGCCTGCATCTTCGTGGTGCCGTGGAACATGCAGGCGCTCGGCGAGCACCTGCGCTGGCTGCAGAGCCGGGACAACCTGGTGTCCATCTTCCTGTCGGACGTGGCGTCGGTGCGGCGCAAGCGGACGCCGCCGCCGCTGATGTGGCAGCAGTTCTTCGACATGCGGGTTCTGACCGGGTCGCTGGTCATGTTCATGACCTTCGGGCCGTGGCTGCTGGTGATGTCGCTCTTCGAGGGGGTGGACGAGGAGAGCAAGACGTTCGCCTACCGCTTCTTCATCCACGACAACATCAACCGGCTGTTCGCGGGCGTGCACACCACCACGCCGGGCGGGTCGTTCACCTACTTCATCGAGCAGGGGGGCTTCGCCATCTTCCCGTGGGTGGCGCTGGTGCCGGGGGCGCTCGCGGTGGCCTCGCGCATCCGCATCCGCAGCGCGGACACCCGGGACCACGTGGCCTTCATCGCCGCGGTGTGGGTGGCCTTTGCCTTCTACCTGTTCTCTTCCTCGGCCACGAAGTTCCACCACTACGTCTTCCCGCTGCTGCCGGCGGTGGCCATCCTGGTGGCGTTGTTCATTGACCGGCTGTGGGAGGAGGGGCTGGCGCGGCACGGCGTCTCGCTGATGCTGGGGGCGGCGCTCTTCGCGCTGGTGGGGAAGGACCTGTCCACCAACCCCAAGAACTTCACCGATCTGTTCGTCTACAACTACGACCGCGCCTACCCCATGAAGGAGCTCATCGAGGCGCCGCTGCAGCTGGGGGACGCGCTCAAGCCCCTGCGGTGGCTGGGGATGGTGGGGCCGGGCAAGCTGCTGCAGGGGCACGTCTACGCGCTGCTGCTGCTGCCGGTGGGGCTGTACCTGCTGCTGGAGACACTGGGGCGTCGGGGCGGCCAGGGCTCCCCGGTGCGGGCGCGCTTCGGCGGCCTTTCGCTGGTGGCGCTGGGCGTGGCGCTGCTTTCCTTCGTCAACTCGCCCGCCACGGTGACGCCGATGGTGGCGTTGGGCGTGGCGCTGCTGGCGGCGGCGGCGTACCTGGGGCTTTCGGGGCGGGGGAGCGGGGAGGGCAACGCCACGCTGGCCAGCGCCGTGGCAGCGGCGGGGATTGCGCTGCTGGTCTCCGGGTTGAACCGTGCCCCGGCCACCGATCCGCTGCGCCCGCTGCTGCTGGACCCGGTCAACATCAAGGAGGCGCTCAGCCTGTTCTTCGGCCTGGGCGCGGTGGGGGCCCTCTACGGCCTGCTCTCCAACTCCCGTCCGCTCGCATTCGGGGCGTTCGGCGCCTTCGCGCTGGCGTTCGCGCTCTGGTTCAGCTGGTCGCACTGGGTGGACCTCAGCCACCACTGGACGCAGCGGGACCAGTTCTGGCGCTACTACGCCCACCGCGCCCCGGGGGAGCCGATCACCGCCTTCCTGATGAACTGGCGGGGCGAGACGTTCTACTCGCGCAACACGGTGAAGCAGATCAAGGAGAACGGCCGGCTGCGCGCCTACGCGGACCAGCCGGGCCGCGAGTGGGCGCTGGTGGAGCACTACCGCTTCAACATCCTCAAGAACGCGGTGGGACCGGACAAGAACATCCAGGTTTGGGACAAGGAGCTGAACAACAAGTTCGTGCTCGTCACGATCGAGGGGCCCTGAGGGGCGCGGTGGGGCGGGCGCCATGAGCGGCATCGAGGCTGAGGGGCTGGGCAAGCGCTTCGGCGGCCGGGCCGCGGTCACCGGCATGACCTTCTGCGTCGCGCCGGGAGAGGTCTTCGGCCTGCTCGGGCCCAACGGCGCCGGGAAGACCACCACGGTGCGGATGCTGACCGGCCTGCTCTCGCCGTCAGAGGGACAGGCGCGGGTATTCGGCGTGGACGTGGCCACGGGGGGGGACGCGCTGCGCCGCAGCGTGGGGCTGCTCACCGAGCAACCCGGCCTCTACGACCGGCTGACCGGGCGGGAGAACCTGCGCTTCTTCATGAAGCTCAACGAGGTGGACGAGCGCACGGCCTGGCCGCGCGCTCGGTCCTACCTAGAGCGCTTCGGGCTGCTGGGACGGGAGGACGAGCCCTGCGGCGGCTACAGCAAGGGGATGCGGCAGAAGCTGGCCATCGTGCGGGCGCTGGTGCACGAACCCAAGGTCATCTTCCTGGACGAGCCCACGAGCGGGCTGGATCCCGAGGCGGCGCGGACGGTGCGGGACGCGGTGGCGGAGCTGGCGGCGGAGGGGCGCACCATCGTCCTGTGCTCGCACAACCTGGCGGAGGTGGAGCGGCTGTGCCGGCGGGTGGCGGTGGTGAAGGGGCGGCTGCTCGCGCAGGGGGCGGTGACGGAGCTGCGGCGGGAGGGGAGTGCGTTGGACATCCACGTGGTGGGGGACGGGACGGCGCACGTGACGCGCCTGCAGGGGCTGCCGTGCGTGGAGTCCGTGCTGGCGGAGGGCGGCCGGCTGCGGGTGATGGTGAAGGACGAGGCGGCAGGCCCTGACGTGGTGGCCGCCCTGGTGCACGCCGGGGCGCGGGTGCAGACGGTGGCCCGGGCGGCGCGCCCGCTGGAAGAAGTTTACCTGGAGTTGGTGCAAGGGCGGGCCGCGGCGCCCGCGGGGGACTGAACGCGCATGGCCTTCTCGTTCAAGCGGATGCAGGCGGTCTTCTGGAAGGACACGGTGGACCTGCTCAAGAACCGCGGGCTGCTGCTGTCCATGCTGGCGCTGCCGGCTGTGCTGGTGGTGGTGCCCACCGGCGTCGTCTACGCGTACGCCACCGCGCCGGACGAGCCGTCCCTGCGCGTCATGGCGCGCTATTACGATCCCAACCTCCCCGCCACGGTCAGCGCCGCGCGGTACCTGGTGGAGCGGTCCCTGGCGGACTGGTTCAGCCTGTACCTGCTGATGCCGGTGTTCGTCCCGGTGCTCATCAGCTCCCAGGCGGTGGCGGGGGAGAAGGAGCGCCGCACGCTGGAGCCGCTGCTGGCCTCCCCGGTGACGGCGGCGGAGTTGCTCGCCGGCAAGAGCCTCACCTCGCTGGTGCCGGCCATGCTGATCACCGTGGGGGCGTTTGCCACGCTGTGCGTCAGCGTGAACGTGGCCTGCTGGCCGCTGGCGCACGAGCTGCTCCTGCCCAACGGGATGTGGCTGTTCGGAATCTTCGTGGTGGCCCCGCTGTTCGCGTTCTTCGGCAACGCGGTGGCGGTGGTGGTCTCCGCGCGGGTGGGGGAGGCGCGGATGGCCCAGCAGATCAGCGGGGTGCTGATGCTGCCGCTGCTCGGGCTGTTCGGCTCGCAGGTGGCGGGCTTCCTCCAGGCCGGGACGCGGTACTACGCGGCCCTGGCGCTGGTGGTGGCGGTGCTGGACGCGGTGTTGGTGTGGGTGGGCATCCGCCTTTTCGACCGCGAGCGCCTCGTCTCCCGTTGGGTGTAGACTTAACCCGTCTTTTTCCCGCGGCACGTTACGAGGAGAGACCATGGGGCTGTTCGACGGCATCACCGGTGAGGCGAAGCGCAACTTCATTGCGCGGCCGGACGACGCGAAGTCGCAGATCATCTGGAAGTACCCGGAGAAGAACATCCGGATGATGACGCAGCTGACCGTCCAGCCGGACGAGGTGGCGCTCTTCATCAAGGACGGCCGTCTGGAAGGGCGCCTGGCCCCGGGCACGCACCAGCTGGACACCAAGAACATCCCGTTCCTCGGCGCGCTGCTGGAGAAGTTCACCGGCGGCAACCTCTTCATCGCCGAGCTGTTCTTCGTCTCCACCCGGGACATCACCGGCGTGAAGTTCGGCGGCCCCATGGGGGATCTCACGGACCCGGAGACGGGGATGCAGGTGAGCTCCATGGTCTACGGGGCCATGACGGTTCGCGTGGAGGATCCGCTCAAGTTGGTGCTGGGCATGGTGGGCACCGGGAAGACCACCAACGAGGAGTTTATTGGCTGGTTCCGCAACCAGGCCCTCAAGGTCCTCAAGGACCGGGTGGGCGAGCTGATCGTCAAGAACAAGTGGCCGCTCTCCGAGGTCATCTCCGCGCACTACACGCAGGAGATGGAGGCGGAGGTGATCTCCGGGGTGAATTCTTACACGGGCTCGTACGGGCTGAAGATCGTCGGCCTGGACAACTTCCAGATCTCCATCAAGGAGGAGGACTCCGAGGCCCTCAAGAAGTTCCGCAAGGACATGGCCTACAGCCGCATGGCCGGGGGCTTCCAGAACTACGCGCAGGGGCAGGCCATGCTC
>VGRA01000142.1 GCA_016875515.1 Deltaproteobacteria bacterium
TCGCCGAGCGCTTGGCCGTGGTGGGGCCCAGCACCGGGTCCTGCGAGGCGATCTCCTCCGTCTGTTGGTTGACGACCAGCCGGATGTAGTCGCTGTCGTTGATCTGCGGCTTCACGGACAGCTTCAGCTCCACGTTCTGCCGGTTGATGGGGGCGAACATGTTGCCGAGCCCGCCGAGCCCACCCAGGCCGCCGAGCATGCCCGCGGCGCCGTTGAGCCCCGTGGCCCCGGTCATGCCGCCCAGCCCGCCGAGCCCCAGGTTGGCCGGGGAGAAGCCCGCCTGGAACGGGACGTTCTGGCCCACGGTGATCTCCGCCTCCTCGTTGTCGGACGTGAGGATGTGCGGGGTGCTCAGCACGTTGACGTCCGAGCTTTGCTGCAGCGCGTTCATGACCACGCCGAAGGCGGGGATGTTCAGCCCCAGCTTCTGGAACTCCGGGATGGCCGGGCCCTGCAGCCCCGCGAGGAAGCCGCCGAAGCTGGCCAGGTTCGCCAGGGAGAAGGAAGGGGGCAGGCCAGACTTGGTGTACTTGGTGCCGAGCACCGCGGGCAGCGTGCCCTGGTCCGTGTTCACCGGGATGCCGGTGTGCAGGTTGAGCCCGAACTCGCTGTTGCGGTCCAGGTTCACCTCCATGATGACCGCCTCCACGAACACCTGCCGGCGCGGGATGTCCAGCTTCTCGATCACGCGGACCAGGTTCCGGTAGTCGTTCTGGCTGGCAATGATCACCAGCGAGTTGGTGGCCTTGTCCGCGGAGATCTTCACCTCGCCGCTGAACAGCTCCGCCGCCTGCACCGGCCCCTTGGCGCCGCCGGCCTGCGGGGGCGGCGTCTTGGGCTTGTTGGCGCTTCCCTGGGCCAGCGACTGCAACGTGTTGGCGAGGTCCTCGGCCGCCGCGTTCTCCAGGTAGTAGACGTTGACCCGCCCCTCGCCGGAGATGGGGATGTCGATCTCGTCCACCAGCTGCTGGATGCGCTCGAACGCGGCCGGGCTTGCAATGATGATGAGCTTGTTGGTGCGCTCGTCCGCAATGAGCTGGCTGAGCGTGGCCGGGCCGCCGGCCGGGGCCAACTCGGCGGTGTTGGGAACGCCCGGCGGCGCGCCGGTGGCAGGGGTGGGGGTGGGCGGCGGGGTGATGCCCGGGCGTCCCCCCGGCTTCTGTCCCTTGGACTCGAACAGCTTCTGGATCTTGTCCGCCATCTCCTGGGCGGTGGCGTAGCGGAGCTGCAGCACGCGCACCTGGTCCGTGGAGGGCGGGCGGTCCAGCTGCTCCACGATCCGGGCGAGCCGGTGCATGTTGGAGCCCAGGTCGTTGACGATCAGCGTGTCCGGCTGGAACGGGATGGTGTCCCCGTCCTTCGTCACCAGCTGCTGCAGCACCCCGCGCAGCGGCTCCAGGTCCGTGTACCGGACGCGAAACAGCCGGGTGATCATCTGCTCGTTGGTGGTGTACGGCTCCTCGGGGTCCAGCAGGGTGGGGATGGTGGTCTGCTTCGCCCGGTTCTTGTCCACGACCTTCAGGAACCGGCCGTGCGGGTAGACGGTGAGGCCGTTGGAGTCCAGCGCAGCCAGGAACGCGGCGTAGAACTGGTCCGCGTCCACGTCCACCTTCCCGTTCTCCGGGCCAATGATGGAGATCTTCCCGCGCACGTTCTCCGGCAGGATGAACGTCTTGCACGTGGCGTCCGAGACGGTCTGGACCAGCTTCTCCAGCTCCACCTTGTCGAAGTAGACGCCGAAGCGGGCCTTGCGCCGGACCTCCTCGCAGCTCTTCTGCGGCGTGACGGCCTTGCCCTTGGCGTCCTTGCCGTCCTTCGAGGCGTCCGCGGGTTTGCCCTTGTCCTTTTCTTTCTCCTTCTCCTTGGCCGGCGCGGCGCGGGCGGCGGGAGGGACGGGGAGCGGGCCGCGCGGAGGCGGCGGGCGCTGGGCGAGTGCCGGCAGCGAGAGGCCGAGCAGCAGCAGGGTGGGGAGGCGCAGGCGGATCATGGGTGGGGGCTCAGCGGACGTTGTAGGTCTTTCGGAGGACGGAGCCGTTCCGCTCGACTTCAATGTCGATCCGGTTCGCCTCCTTCAGCTTGGAGTAGACCTCGAGCGCCTTCTCGGGGCTGTTGAGGTCAAAGCCGTTGATGCGGCGGATGACGTCGCCGTTCTGGATGCCGATCTTCGTGTAGATGGAGTCCGGCCGGATGCTGAAGAGCTTGAAGCCCTTGGCCTGCCCGTCCTGGAACGCCGGCACGATCCGCGCCTGCATGGCCACGTCGTTGAGGTTGGAGAGCGTCTTGTCGATCTCCGCGCGCGGCACCTCGTACTCGTTGTCCGAGGTGGCGCGGATGCCGTTGCCGGTGACCGCCGTGCCGGGCTCCTTGGCCTGGGGGGCGGGAGCGGCAGCCACGGGGGGCGGCGGGGGCGGTGCGCCCGAGCCGTCTCCGGTGGTGGCGTCAATGTATTCGCGGCGGCCGTTGTAGAGGATGACCACCCGGTTGCGGAGGATCTCCAGCACCGTGGCCACGCCGCCCACCGGGTGGCCCACCATGTACGTGCCCGTCTTCATGGTGGGCACGTCCACGATGGAGGCAATGGACCAGTCCGGGTTGCTCGCCACGAGCGTCCCCAGCAGCTTGAGCCGCAGCGAGGTCTTCACCGGCTCGCCGGTCATGTCCACGGCCTGCTCCTCCGTGGGCTCCTTCACCTCGGGTTCCGGCCGCGGCACCGGCAGGCCGGTGATCCGCGCCAGCCCCTCCAGGTCCATCCGCGGCCGCGCCTCGGGCGCCCGGGCCCGCGGCGCCGCTCCCCCCGCCACGCTGCCCGGTCCCGCCCACAAGAGCGAGGCCGTGAACTGGTTGGCCGTGGACGCGAGCAGCAGCGCCGCCAACGCGAGGAAGGCGAGCGTCACGGTCCAGAATTGGCGGCGGAAAAACGTTTCCATGGCGTTGGGCGGAGGCGTCCTACAGCAAGCGGGGTGCCACCCACAGGCGGCGCGGCAGGCCCGGGCAAACACCCAAGCACCTGTAATCATTACCGCTTTAGGCCGAAGGGGGGCCACACGGGGGAGGGGTTCAGCCCCGGTTTGCCCCGCCTTGACAATCTGTCACGGACCGGGCGGAGCGGCGTGACGGGCTGTCACCCCGCGGTGGGAGGGGGCTCGTCCTCGGGCTCCCGCCGCTCGAGCTTGCGGTAGATGGTGCGCGCCGCAATGCCCAGCAGCCGGGCGGCCAGGTTCTTGTCCCCGCGGGTGTGGCGCAGCGTCTCGTGGATGACCCGCCGCTCTATCTCCTCCATGGGCGTCCCAATGGAGATGACGATGTGGCCGGCGCTGCCGCCGCCCCCCTTGCGGACGGGCTCGGGGAGATCCGCGGGCTGGATGGCCTCCGCGCGGCAGAGCACCACGGCGCGCTCCAGCGCGTGCTCCAGCTCGCGGACGTTGCCGGGCCAGCCGTACTCCTCCAGCAGCTGCAGCGCGGCAGGCTCGAGCGGCCGGACGGGGCGGGAATTCTTGGCGGCGTAGCGCCGCAGGAAGTGGTCCGCGAGCAGCGCCACGTCCTCGCGCCGCTCGCGCAGCGGCGGGATGAGCAGCTCCACCACGTTGAGCCGGTAGTAGAGATCCTCGCGGAAGCGCCCCTCGGCCACCTCCTTGCGGAGATCCTTGTTGGTGGCGGCCACCAGCCGCACGTCCACCTTCACCGACTGGGTGCCCCCCAGCCGCTCGATCTCCCCCTCCTGCAGCACCCGCAGGAGCTTCACCTGCGCGGACGGCGGGAGCTCGCCCACCTCGTCCAGCAGCAGGGTCCCTCCGTGCGCGCGCTCGAAGCGTCCCTCCTTGCGGACCGCGCCGGTGTAGGCCCCGCGCTCCACGCCGAACAGCTCCGCCTCCAGGATCCCCTCCGGCAGCGCGGCGCAGTTGACCGCCACGAACGGCCCGTTGGGGCGGGCGCCCCGCTGGTGGAGGGCGCGGGCGGCCAGCTCCTTGCCGGTGCCGGACTCCCCCAGCACCAGCACGGTGGCCGAGGTGGGGGCCGCCTGCTCGAGCGTCTCCATGAAGGCGCGGAAGGCGGGGGACTGGCCCACCATCTCCCGTGCACCGCCCACCTCCGCCAGCCGCGCCCTGAGCGCACGGTTCTCCGCCACCAGCGCCCGCTTCTCCAGCGCCTTCTGCACCGCCCGCTCCAGGCTCTGGCGCTTCAGCGGCTTGGTGATGAAGTCGTAGGCCCCCTCGCGCATGGCGTCCACGGCGGTTTCCACCGTGCCGAAGGCGGTCATCAGCACCACCTCCACGTCCGGCCGCAAGGCGCGCGCGGTGCGGAGCAGCTCCTGCCCGTCCACCCCGGGCATCATCAGGTCCGTGACCATGACGCTGACCTCGGGGCGGCGCAGCAACTCCACCGCCGCGCGCCCCCCCGGGGCCGTGAGCGTCTGGAGTCCCATCTTCTGGAAGATGCGCGCAACCGACTCCAGGTTGGCCTGGTCGTCGTCCACCACGAGGACGGTGGTCTCGTTGGCCATGGGCGCGTTCAATTACAGGTGGACGCGCCGGAGAACATGTCCTGCGAGCACAGCCCCGAGCAGCACTGGCTGCCCACCGAGCAGCCCTGCCCCGTGCCGCGGCAGTAGCACACCTGGGAGGTGAGCACGGCCTGGCAGGTGTACGCGGTGCCGGCCCGGCACTGCGCGTCCCCGGTGCATCCGTCGTAGCAGATGCCGGTGTTGTCCCCCCACGCGCTGTCGTGGATGCACTGCCCGTCCCCGCCGCAGCCCCCCTGCGAGGCGTTGCACAGCCCGCTGCAGTAGCCGCCGGGGTAGGCGTTGCCGTTCGCCAGGAGGCAGAAGCCGCTCTCGCAGTCCCCGTCCTTGGTGCAGGCGGCGCCGTAGGCGGCCAGGCCGTTGCTCTTCCGCTTGCACAGCTTGCTGAACGGGTTGCAGCCCTTCGCCGGATCCCCGGTGGGGGTGCACTCGGCGTCCGAGGTGCACAGCGGGATGCAGTAGTTGTTGTTGTTCGTGGTGATGACGTCCTCGTCGATGCAGCTGTACCCGGTGCGGCACGCCCCCGCGCTGCCGGGCAACCCCGCGCCCGTGCAGGGGGCGTAGCAGGTGTCGAACGTGCCGGTCTCGATGCAGCGGCCCCCGTTGCAGCCGGCGTTGGAGCCCACGGTGCAGTTGGTGGCGTTGGAGCAGGCGCCGCCGGGGAACCCGTAGATGGCCTCGCTGTAACAGCGCCCACCCTTGCACTGGCTGTCCTGCGTGCAGGGCTGCCCGTCGTCGCGCTGGGCGCAGGCGGGCTGGGTGGCGCACTGCGAGTCGGCGCAGTCCGCCTGCCCGTCACAGTCGTTGTCCTGGCCGTCGCCGCAGGACTCGGCCACCACCCCCACGCAGTCTGGATCCAGGCAGTCCACCTTGGCGTCCCCGTCGTTGTCCGCGCCGTCGCCGCACGAGGCCTCCTTATTCACGGAGGCGGCGCAGAGGCAGCCGGCGCCGCAGGAGGCACCCGCGGGGCAGTCCGCGGTGTCCGCGCAGTCCGTCTTCTGGTCCGCGTCGTTGTCCAGGCCGTCCCCGCAATTGCCCGCTTCCAGGCTGTTGCCGTTGCAGAGGGCCAGCCCCGAGCAGTTGGAGTCCTGGCAGTCCGGGACGCCGTCGAAGTCGTTGTCGATCCCGTCCGAGCAGGCCTGCTCGGCGCGCTGCCCCCCCGCGCACCCGCAGCCGGCGCCGCAGGACTTGCCGTTGCAGTCCAGCGTGTCGGCGCAGTCCGTCTGGCCGTCCCCGTCGTTGTCCAGCCCGTCCGAGCACAGCTCCGCCGTGCCCACGCAAGGTGCGGATGGGCCGCAGTCCGGGTCCGCGCAGTCCTTCTTCCCGTCGTTGTCGTTGTCCAGCCCGTCGGCGCAGGCGGACTCGCGGCTGCAGTACAGCGCGGCCACGCAGGAGCCGTCCGCGCAGTCCGTCTTTCCGTCCCCGTCGTCGTCCACGCCGTTGCTGCAGGCCGCCTCGCCGTTCTCGCTGGGGCTGCAGGCCGCGGCGCAGTCCGCGTCCGCGCAATCGGCCGCGCCGTCCCCGTCGTCGTCCGCGCCGTTGGCGCAGCGGGAGGACTCGGTGGAGGGGCAGGCCGGGTCCTGCGCGCAGCCGGTGTCCGCGCAGTCCACCAGTCCGTTGGCGTTGTCGTCCGCGTTGTTGCGGCAGTTCTCCTTCGCCTGGCAGGCGCCGGCGGTGGCGCAGTCGGCGTCCTCGCAGTCCACCTTGCCGTCGCGGTCCTCGTCCACGCCGCCCGCGCACTGCTCCACGCCCGGGGCGCACGCCGGGAGCGAGGCGCACACCGTGTCCTTGCAGTCCACGAGCCCGTTGGTGTCGTCGTCCACCCCGTTGTCACACACCTCCACGGCCGGGGTGCACGCGGGAGCACGGAAGCACGCGGGATCCGCGCAGTCGGTCCGGCCATTGGCGTCGTCGTCCACGCCGTTGCTGCACTCCTCCACGCCCTTGACCGGCGGGGTGGGTGCGGGGGCGCAGGCGGCCAGGGCGAGGCCGAGCAGGAAGAGGACGGTGGAACGGACGGGTGGGCTGGACCGGGGGCACGCCATGCCGCCCCTTCTACGCAGGGAGCCCAAGGGGTGCAAACGAACGTTCGCCGCACTGAAGCCATGGCGGCCCGGCGTCCGATCATGGTTGACTTCCCGCCCAT
>VGRA01000143.1 GCA_016875515.1 Deltaproteobacteria bacterium
CCCGAGTCCTGACCGCCGTTGCCGCCGCCGTCCTGCTGGTGCCCGCGCCTGCGCTGGCGTGTGAGGAGAAGCCGCTGCCCGCGTGCGAGGGGAGCGGGTGCAGCGCGCGCCAGCTGCTCAAGGACGTGGACGGGGCGCTGCGCCGGGCCGGGGCAGGGGGCTGCAAGCTGGACCCGGCCCCTGCGCAGAAGCCCGGCAAGCCCGTGCTGCTGGAGATGCTGAAGGGGAAGCGGGAGAGCACCGTGCTGCCCGCGTCCCGCAAGGACGAGGCGCAGGGCGGCCAGGTCATCTGACGCGTTAATTCACGGCCTTCACCAGGATGAACGGCGGCAGCAGCAGCCGCTCGAAGCCTCTGAACCCCGCCGCCTTCAGCGCGCGCTGCAGGGTATCCTCGGTGCGCGGGTACAGCCCGGCGCTTGCCTGCAGCCACTGGCCGGCCCGGAGGCGCGGCGGCAGGTAGGTGCTGGCCACGTAACGGCCACCCGGGGCGAGCACGCGGTGCACCTCGCGCAGCAGCGTGTCGATGGACGGGAACAGGTGCAGCCCGCCCACGTGCAGCACCGCCCCGAGCGCGCCGTCCTGGAAGGGCAGGGCAGGGGCCTGCGCGCGCAAGAGGTCCACCGCCGCCCCGTGCTCGCGCGCCTGCGCCAGCGCCTCCTCCAGCATGGCGCGGGACAGGTCCATGCCGATGACGGGCGGGAAGCCCGGCTCGCGCGACAGCTTCCGGGCCAGCAGCCCCGTCCCGCAGCCCAGGTCCAGCACGGGACCAGGCGGGGCGCCCAGGAGCGAGCGGTAGACGAGGGCCTCGCTCTGCGCGTCGTGCCGGCGCAGGGCCAGCGCCGCCTGGGCGAGCGGCCGGATGGACCGCTCGTACCCGCGCGCCACCAGCGGCAGCTCAAACCCGCGCTGCAGCAGCCCGGCAGGCTCGGGGTGATCCGGCGAGAGGTCTGCCACGCCCTCGGACACGGGGTAGCGCGCCTCGCACCGGACACAGGAAAGCGGGCCGAAGAGCAGCTCTGCCGAGTCCGCGCCGGCGGAGAGCCCGCCGCGCAGGCAGCGAGGGCAGCGGAGGAGCGGGACGGTGTCACGTCTCACGGCTGCGCGCTCAGCTCCACTCCAGCATGCGGCGCAGCGGCACGGCGGCGGCGGCTGCCAGCCCCGGGGGGAGCTCCAGCTTCGGGCGCCCGTCCCGCATGCAGAGGTACAGCTTC
The DNA here is from genome assembly GCA_016875515.1 of Deltaproteobacteria bacterium. Classification (GTDB taxonomy): domain Bacteria; phylum Myxococcota; class Myxococcia; order Myxococcales; family Myxococcaceae; genus VGRA01. The sequence goes on from VGRA01000143.1 coordinate 1,212, forward strand.
TCCAGCGTGTTGAGCTTCATGTGCGGGCACTCGTTGCACGCGCACCCGTTGTCCGGCGGGGCCGGGATGAAGGTCTTGTGCGGTGCGCGCTTCTGCATCTGGTGAAGGATCCCCGCCTCCGTCACCACGATGAACTGCTGCTTCGGGCTGTTGAGCACGTAATCCAGGATGCCCTTGGTGCTGCCGACGTAGTCCGCGTGGGCGAGCACGCGCTCCTCGCACTCGGGGTGGGCTACCACCTCCGCCTCCGGATGCTCCACCTTCAGTTGCACCAGCCGCTTCTCGCTGAAGATCTCGTGCACCATGCAGCTGCCCGGCCACATCACCATGTCCTTGCGCCCGGTGCGCTGCTGGACCCAGCGGCCCAGGTGCTGGTCCGGGGCGAAGACGATGGGGCGGTCTGCCGGGGCGCGCGCGACGATCCGGTCCGCGTTGGAGGAGGTGCAGATGACGTCGCTCAGCGCCTTCACCGCGGCGGAGCTGTTGACGTAGGTGACGACGAAGGCGCCCGGGTGCTGGGCGAGGAAGGCCTTGAACCGGTCCGGGGGGCAGCGGTCGGACAGCGAGCAGCCGGCCTCCAGGTCCGGCAGCAGCACCGTCTTGCCCGGGTTCAGGAGCTTTGCGGTCTCCGCCATGAAGTGGACGCCGCAGAAGACGATGACGTCTGCCGTCGTTTTCGCCGCGGCCTGGGCCAGGGCGAGGCTGTCCCCCACGTGGTCTGCCACGTCCTGGATGTCACCCTCCTGGTAGTAGTGCGCCAGGATGACGGCTTTCAGTGAACGCTTCAGCCGCTCGATCTCCGCGACCAGGTCGACGCCTGGGGCCGCCGTGGACACCATGATGCCTCCGTTCCCCTTTCCCTTAACACGGGGCGGACTGCAGCAAGGAGGCAGCATGCAGAGGGCAGATGCGCTGGCAGTCATCCTCGCGGCAGAGCAGCCCCCGGGGCTGCCGCTGCCCCCGGTGCTGCTGGAATACGAGGGGGGCCGGTCCCTCCTGGACGAGGTGGCTGCCGCCCTGCGCAAGGGGTGGGGCTGGGCCGGGTGACGGTGGTGCTGGGGGCGCGCGGGGAGGAGGTGACGGCGCGTCACCCGGAGCTGCCCCAGGGTGATGGACGGGGCCGGCACGGGGCTGCGCAAGGGGCTCACCGAGGCGCTCGCGCACGACGTCACGGACATCCTGGTGCTGCCCGTGGAGCACGCGGCGCTGCGGCCGAGCCCCGTGGCGGCGCTGCTCAAGGGCAGCCGCGCGGCGCACGGGGCGGTGCCGGAGTTCGCGGGGGCGCTGGGGCGGCCGGTGCTCCTGTCCCGCGCCGGGGCGGAGGCCATCCTGTCGGACGGCGTTACAGGGCTGGAGCAGGCGCTTGCCGGGCTGCAGCGGGAGCGGGTGAAGGTGCGGGATCCCGGCGTGGTGCTGGCCTTCCGGGAGCCCGCGCTGTTCGAGCGGATCCTCGGCGCCCCGCCGCACGCCGCCCCGCCGCGCAAGAAGGGCGGGCGGAGGAAGGGGGAGGAGCAGCGACCGGGCCGAGAGGGAGGCCCCCTACCAGGGCTTCCACCACGGCTTGCCGCCGTCTGACGCTGCGGCGGTGCTCGCGGGGGGCTGGGCGGCGGCCTGGGCGCTGCACTGGCAGCGGTCCTGCTTCGGCACGCCCGAGAGGACCTGCTCCACGTGGGCGCCGCAGCCGGCGAAGGTGGGCTTGTGGCACGTGCTGCAGGTGACGCGGCGGCACATGGGGAACGCTCCGGGCTGAGGTGGTGAAGACTCCGGCCCCCAAGAGCCCGGGGCCGCCCATTCGGTTCGCGGCTCTGCTAAGAGCCCCGGTCCTATGTCGATCACCACCGTACCTTCGCAGCGGACGTTCCTCGGCCACCCCGTGGGGCTGTTCGTCCTGTTCTTCGCCGAGATGTGGGAGCGCTTCTCCTATTACGGGATGCGCGGCCTGCTGAAGCTCTACATGGTGAACTACCTGTTCACCACGGTGCGCCAGACGCTGCAGGGCGGCCCGTACAACGGCGCGGGAAGCCCGGACGAGGTGTTCGGGTGGAAGTTCATCAAGGGGCTGCTGCCCGCCCCGGACGTGTCGCAGCTGCAGAGCTGTATTGGTCCCAAGGTCCAGTCGCTCATGGCGGGCGGCACCGCGGAGGCGGTGGCCCGTGACATTGCGTCCCAGACGTGCGCTGCCAGCTCCAGCGCCTCGCTGCTGTATGGCTTCTACACGGGGCTCGTGTACCTGACCCCGCTGTTCGGGGGCATCCTGGCGGACCGCTGGCTGGGGCAGCGCAAGACGGTCCTCATTGGCGGCATCCTGATGGCCATTGGTCACTTCGTCATGGCCTTCGAGAACTCGTTCTTCCTCGCGCTGGGACTGCTCATCCTCGGCAATGGCGCCTTCAAGCCCAACGTCTCCACGCAGGTGGGGGCGCTGTACCCGGCGGGGGATCCGCGCCGCGACGGCGCCTTCACCATCTTCTACATGGGCATCAACCTGGGCGCCTTCATCTGCAACTTCGTCTGCGGCACGCTGGCGGCGGTGTACGGCTGGCACTACGGCTTCGGGGCGGCGGGCGTGGGCATGGTGCTGGGGCTGGGCGTGTACATCTGGGGCCAGCAGTTCCTCGCCCAGGACAACGTGGCGGAGGCGGTGGAAAAGCAGCCGGGCGCAGAGAGCCGGCCGCTGGACGCGGGCGAGTGGACCCGGGTGTGGGCGCTGGTCATCCTGTGCCTGCTGAACGTGGTGTTCTGGGCCGTCTACGAGCAGCAGGGCAACACCATGCAGACCTGGGCGGACGAGCAGACGGTGTGGCCGGTCCTGTTCGGCTTCCAGATCCCCTCCACCTGGTTCCAGTCCTTCAACCCGCTCTGCATCATCCTGCTGGCGCCGCTGATGGACCTGTTCTGGCAGTGGCAGGCCCGGCGCGGGAAGGAGCCGTCCAGCGTCTCCAAGATGGCCATTGGCTGCGTGGTGCTGGGGCTGTCCTTCGTGGTGATGATCGTCGGCGCGAAGGTGGTGGGCACCGGCAAGGGCAGCCTGTTCTGGCCGCTGTTCTGCACGTTCCTGCTCACCATTGGGGAGCTCTACCTGTCCCCCATTGGCCTGTCGCTCGTCACCAAGGTGAGCCCGGTGCGGATCGTCTCCATGATGATGGGGATGTGGTTCATCTCCAGCTTCCTCGGCAACACGCTGTCCGGCTGGGTGGGCACCTTCTACGACCGGATGTCCAAGGAGGGCTTCTTCGGCCTCCTCACGGTGCTGGGCGTGGGGGCAGGGGTGGCCATGTGGGCCTTCAACGCCCCGTTGCGCAAGGCGCTGGGCGAGGGCAAGGGCGGGAACGACGCCCAGCAGCCGGCTGCCAGTGCCTGACTCCCAGGCGCATGCGTGGGCAAAAAAAGCTGCGCGGTGCTCTAGGCGCCGCGCAGCACGCCGGGCGCCCTCGAGGAGGGAGGCGCCCAGCAGTTCCGAGAACTGGAGCCAACTACAATTTTCTAGACACCGTGCCAAACGCAACTGCGAGGATTTGAAAGAGGCCAGGGAAGCGCTATTCAGGAAAGCCAATGGCACGCACCCGGGTGGGTGCAGTCGAATTTCAGTCCTCGCCGGGCCGCTTCAAGAACGTTGGATAGGACACCCCGAGCGTGCGGGCAGCTTCCATCCGGCGGACTCCCAGCTGCTCGAGGACGTACCGAGCATGGCGGCGTTCCAACTCCTCCATGCTGACGAGCTCCCCGGGGCCCACGAGGGCAGCGGCCGGTGAGGTAGGCGGGGACGCACCGTCAGCCCCGGGCAGCTGGAGCCAATCCGGCTCCAGCTGCGGGCCGCGCTCCATCACCAGCGCGCGCTCCAGCACGTTGTGCAGCTCCCGCACGTTGCCGGGGAAGGGGTAGGCGATCAGCCGGGCCCGGGTCCGCTCGAACAGCCCCACCGGCTTGCGGCCCAGCTCGCGGCGGAGCTCCTCGAGGATGCCATCCGCGAGCGGCAGGATGTCCTCGCGGCGCTGCCGAAGGGGCGGGATCTCCACCCTGAAGACGGAGAGGCGGTACCAGAGATCCCCGCGGAAGGTGCCGTCCGCCACCTGCGCCTGGAGATCCCGGTTGGTGGCGGCCACCACGCGGGCGCTGGAGTGCAGCTCAGCCGTGCCCCCCAGGCGCCGGAACCGCCCCGAGTCCAAGAAGGTGGGCAGCTTGGCCTGCAGCGGCTGCGGCAGCTCGCCCATCTCGTCCAGGAAGAGCGTCCCGCCGCTGGCCACCTCCACCAGTCCGCGCCGGGCGGAGCGGGCGTCGGTGAAGGCGCCGCGCTCGTGACCGAACAGCTCGCTCTCGAAGGTGGTGTCCGGCAGCGCCGCGCAGTTGACGTGCACGAAGGGGGCGCGCGGGGCGGTCAGCTCGTGGAGGTGCCGGGCCAGCACCTCCTTGCCGGCGCCCGTCTCACCCAGCAGCAGCACCGGGCTGCGCGGCGAGGCGCTGATGCGCGCGAGCATCTCCGTCACCGCGCGCATGGCGGGGGCCTGGGGCGCCACCATGCGGCGGCGCCCGGACAGCTCCGCCTCGGCGGCCTCCAGCCGGTCCCGCAGCCGGATGTTGTCCGCGCTGCGCCGCGCCTTCATCACCAGGTCCGCCAGCTCCACCGGCTTGGCCAGGTAGTCCGCGGCGCCCGCGCGCATGGCGTCCACCGCCGAGGCGATGTCCCCATGCGCGGTCACCATCACCACCACCACCACGCACGTGGGCACCAGGGCCCTGAGCTCCGGGAGGAACTGCAGCCCGTCCCCGTCCGGGAGCCGGCGGTCCAGGATGACGAGATCCGGGGCCTGCTCGGCCACCCGGATGCGCGCCTCGAGCAGGCTGCGGGCGAGCATCACCGGGTAGCCCTCGCGCTGGAGCGCGGCCTGGGCCAGGTTGGCGAAGGAGCGGTCGTCGTCAACCAGCAGGGTGGACAGGCTGATGCGCCGGCCTCCACGGCGGAGAGGGGTAGCTGCACGGAGAAGCGGCTCCCCGCCGCCGACCGCTCGCAGGTGAGCCGTCCACCCTGCGCCTCCACCGCCTGCCGGGCCATGGACAGGCCGAGCCCGATGCCGCGGGGCTTGCTCGTCACGAAGGGGCGGAAGGGTTGGAATCCCTCGGGCGGGCCGCCGGCGTTGTCCTCCACGTCGATCCGCGCCTGTCCCCCGGCCGCGCCCAGCTGCACGCGCACCCGCGGCTCTGCAACGCGCCCCAGGTCCTTGGCGGCCACCGCCGCCTCGATGGCGTTTCGCACCAGGTTGTCCAGGGCGGTGGCGAGCAGCAGCGGATCACACCGGGCCTGCACCTGCGCGTCCACCTGCGTCACCAGCACCACCTCGTCGGCCTCGGGCAGTGCGCGCAGCGCCTCCAGCGTCTCCTGCACCAGCGGGGCGAGCGGTGACTGGACCGGCTGGGCGGTGTGCGGCCTGGAGAATTGGAG
>VGRA01000144.1 GCA_016875515.1 Deltaproteobacteria bacterium
CAGTTCGGCGCGTTCATCGGCGCGCCCATCGGCTCGCCGAGGGGCCCCACGGCGGTCCCCATCCTCTCCGGGCGGCTCCACCTCCGGAACGCGTCCGGCTTCGCCGTGTACGCCGGCATGTCCTGGGCCTTCGTGGCCGAGTCGCTGGTGTGGACGTACGGCGTGGGGAACCGCTTCTAGCTGCCGGGGCGCTTCAGCGGTTGAGGACGAAGGCGCAGGCCGAGTCCAGCACCACCTTCACCCCCGAGAGCGCCTTGAGCAGCCGCGCCCCGTGGGCGAGATCCTCCTCCAGCGCCGCGTCCACCACGGCCTTTTGCACCCCCTGGTGCTCGAGCGACAGCTTCGTGCGGCGCTTGGCCGCCTCCAGCTCCGCTTCCATGCCGGCGCGCGCCCGCCGGGCCGCTTCTTCCAACTGGGCCTCGTCGAAGATGGCCAGGTCCCAGGAGGCGCCCGCCTCCGCCACCGCATCCCGCATCAGCTCGTTGCGATGCAGCAACTCCAGCGAGGCGATGCACCGCGGGAAGCAGCTCCAGGGGTTGATGCCCGGGGCCTCCTCCAGCGAGGACTCGAAGCGCTCGGAGTCCATGAGGGTGAGGCGCTGGTTGAACTTGTGCGCCAGCTCCATCAGCCACTGCACCGTCAGGTGGGAGATAACGGACCTTCTGGCCAAGGACGGGCTTCTGCACGGCGTGCCTGTGTGAACGGGGGTGGTTGAAAGCGGAAAGGTCAGCCCTGCGCGTGGGGGAGCAGTTCCAGGAAGGCCTCGCGGAAGGGCCCGCGCGCGCGCAGCAGCTTGAGGTTCTGGACGAGCCCGCCCGCGGCGCGGAAGAACAGCGGCGCCTCCTCGGGGGGGCGCACCCTGAGGAAGGTGGCGAAGCGGTCCTTAAAAAGCCGTTCCATCCGCTTCTGCGTGTCGTCCTCCGCATAGTCCCAGTCCGGGGCGCGCATGGGCCGGCACCCGGTGTCCACGATGGCGTGGACCAGGGACGCGCACTCGTCGTCCGGCACGGTGATGTCGAACCCGGACTTTCGGGAGAGGTCCACCACGTCCACGCCGGCCGCCTCCCGGCCCAGCACGCCCAGGCGGAACATGGCGCGGTTGACCTCCACGAAGACGGGGCTGAACTGCTTGATGCTGCCGAAGTCCAGCACCCCCAGCCGCCCGTCCGGCAGCACGAGGAAGTTCCCGGGGTGCGGGTCCACGTGCATGCATCCCGAGTTCAGGAAGGGGCCGAAGGTGTTGCGGAGCAGCTGCCGCCCCACCCGGTAGCGGGTGGCCTCGTCCACCTCCGCGCCCGGCTTGAGCAGTTCCTTGAGCGTGGGGCCCTCGAAGCGCTCGAGCGTCAGCACGCGGCCGGCGGTGAGCGCGTCCACGGGCGCGGGGGCGGCCAGGTCCGGGAAGGGGCGGAGCGCCTCCGCGTACGCGCGGGCCAGCCGGGCCTCCCGGCGGTAGTCCAGCTCGTACACCAGCTCGCGCTTCACCTCGTCGTAGTACTTGCGGACGTCCAGCTTCTGGTTTGCGCCCAGCGCCTTGACGAGCAGGCCGAGGTTGTCCAGGTCGCTGCGCAGGGCGTCTGCCACCTTCGGGTACTGCACCTTCACCACCACGTCCCGGCCGTCGTGGGTGGTGGCCCGGTGCACCTGGCCCAGTGAGGCGGCGGCGAGCGGCGCCTGCTCGAAGTTGGCAAAGGCAGACTCGGGCGGCTCGCCCAGCTCCTCCTCCACCACCTCGCGCACCGCAGACCACGGCATGGGCGGGGCGGCGTTCTGCAAGCGGGCGAGCACCGCCCGGGCCTCGGGCGGGAAGGCCTCCGGGTCCATGCTGAGGGCCTGGCCCAGCTTCATGGCCGCGCCCTTCATCTCCCCCAGCGTGGCGGCCAGCTTCTCTGCGCTGGCCTGGCTCAAGCCCTTGTCCGGCTCGCCGCCGGAGAGCTTCTTCACTCCTCGCGCGAGCGCGTCCGCGGACAGGCTGGCGGTCAGCCCCGCCAGCTTGCGGAAGCGGGCAAAACGCCCGGAGGGGAGGGAGTCGTCGTCTTGGGCCATGGGCAGCGGCGGGTGCCTTTACCTCCCGGCGCGCCCGGATGCACCACGGACGTACCGGGGGCCCCGCCGCGCCCCCCTGCCCCGGTCGCCCGTGCGCCTAGAACCCATCTCACAACGTCGCCCGCGTGAGTCCGCGAAAGGAGATCGCTTTCGCGGAGGGGATCGACTGCAGAGGCGGAATCTGATCGAAGGTGAGGATGCAGCTCACCGACGAGCAGTGGCAGGCAGTCGAGCCGTGCATCCCCGAGGAGGAGCGGCGTGCTCCCGGCAGGCGTGGCGGGCGTCCGTGGGTATCTGCACGGCAGGTGCTCGATGGCGTCCTTTGGGTACTGCGCACGGGCGCGCCCTGGGGTGACTTGCCACGGCGTTTTCCGCCGTACCAAACGTGTCACCGGCGATTTCAGCGGTGGGTGGAAGCGGGCGTGCTGCCGAAGGTGCTCGCCGCCCTACGGCGGGACCTCGAGAAGCGAGGTGGCATCGAGGATGCGGAGGCCTTCATCGACGGCACCTACGTGCCGGCGAAAAAAGGGGGGCCTGCGTCGGGAAGTGCCGCGCCGGGCGGGCGACGAAACTCATGGCAGTGGCAGACGGCGATGGTCTTCCACTCGCTGTCCATATTGCGCCAGGAAACCGATTCGACAGTGTGCTCACCGAGAGAACTCTCGACGCTGCTTTCGTGGAGGAGTTGCCGCCTCGACTGATTGCGGACAAGGCGTGGGACGGCGGCGCACTCCAGACGCGCCTCCTCGAGGAACGCGGCATCGACCTCATCGCGCCGAAGAAGAGCAACAGCAAGCGCAAGCAGGACGGACGCAAGCTGCGTCGCTACCGGCGGCGCTGGAAGATTGAGCGCCTCTTCGCCTGGCTCAAGCGCTGGCGCCCCCTGGCCACTCGGTGGGAAAGAAAGGCCGAGAACTTCCTCGGCCTCGTCCACGTCGGCTGCATCGTCCTGCTGCTCCGACGGCTTTGCCCGGAGACAGGGTTATGAGACGTGCTCTAGGGGACCTGCGTGCGCCGGGTGCAGCGAAGGGCCAGTCCGCCCTCGCAGTGGTACGCCGCGTCCCGGCCCTGCGGGTAAGTGAGCGCGCTCACGCGGTTGGAGACCCCCGGGGTGAGGTCCCCCGCCTTGATGGTGCCGTCCGCCGCGCGGAGGTAGACCTTGAGGCTGAAGTAGAACGTCCCCCAGTAGCTGGTGGTGTTGTTGGGGTTGGCGTTGGACGCCTGCGTCAGCGTGTTCTGCAAGAAGACGTAGTCGGCGTCGTTGAACGTGGCCAGGTCGGACTCGGCCAGGAGGTGCCAGTCCTGTCCCAGCTGGGACTCGCAGATGTTCACGTCATTGACGAGCTGCGGAATCCAGTAGGGCTTGGCGGTGTATTGGTCGTATGCGCACTGGGCCACCAGCTGGTAGTTGGTGTGTAGTGTTCCCCGTCAGTCAAGACACCCGCGCTCGCGGCAATTGGGTGGGTTGAGCGCGGTGTCTTTGGTTCACGCCGCGTAGGCGGCAGGTGTTTGTAGTTTGGCGTCTCGGTACTCGCTGGGCGTCATCCAGCCGAGCGACTGGTGGGCGCGGCCCGTGTGGTACTTCACCAGCCACGCGGCGATGGCCTCGCGCAGCTCGGCTGCGGTGTTCCAGTCCCGCAGCCACACGACCTCTTCCTTCAGCGTACGGATGAAGCGCTCGACGACGGCGTTGCCCGTCGGCCGCCCCACGGGGGCAAACGTGTGGTCCAGGCCCCAGCGGAGGACGAGCTCAGCGCAGTCCGCCCCGGTGTACTGGGGGCCGTGGTCGGTCCGCAGTTCGAGGCCGGGCGGCACCGCCGCCGGGTGCCCATAGGCCGTCTCCAAGGCCTGCTCGACGGAGGCCAGGATGGCCGGGGCCTGCTGGTCCTTCGTCACCACCATGCCCAGCACGCTGCGGCAGCCGCAGTCGATGGTGGGCACCACCGCCACCACGCCGTCCACCCTCGTCCACACCGTCGTGAAGTCCGCTGCCAAGCGCCTGTCCGGCTGGGGCACCGCGACGTGTCCCCGCGTCGGCTCGCCCGGCTCGCTGTCCCTCGCCAGGACGAGCCCGTTGGCCTTCATCAGCGCCCACACACGCTTCTTGGACACCTTCAGCCCGTGGTCGCGCCGCAGCGTGGCCCACACCTTCCGCACGCCCCACGCCGGGTTGGCGTCGATGATGAGCTCAATCTTCTCCAGCACCTTCGCCGCCGGCGCGATGTCCGGCCGCACCGGCAATCGCACCACCTTCGCCACCGGCGAAGGCCCCTTCCGCGCCGCGTAGTACGCCTGCCGCGACACGCCGAACGTCGTGCACAGCAACTGCACCGTCGCCACCCCCGCGACCGTCTCCCGCGTCATCGCGAGGACCTCGCGGGCGGCGTAGGGCGCCCCTTCCTCTCGTCCTCCAGCGCCCGCTTCAGCAGAGCCTGCGCGATGGCCCCCTCTGTCACCGTCTCGCGCAGCAGCTTGTTCTCCCGCTCCAACTCCGCCTCTCGCTCGCTGCGGCCCGTACCCCGGCGCATCGCCTCGCGCATGCCCTCCAGCGCATCGACACGCCACCCCTCGATGGTCTCCGGCTGCACGCCAAACCGCCGCGCAAGCTGGTCCACGCTCGCCTTGCCGGACATCAACTCCAGCACGGCCTCCTCACGTTCCGCTGCGCTCCGCCGCCCAGGCCTGCCGCGAACAACCTCCATGCCCGCTGGCTCTGGGGGAGGACGGGGGCTCTCCGTCTCACCCTGCGTCTTCGCCATCACGTCTCGCTCTCTTCGCGTCCGTCGTTTCACGTCCTGCCTTCTACCCGCGCCGCAGGGGGATTTCCGAGGGACTGACTGTCAACCTCGGGGACGGGATCACCGTACAGCTGGTAGTTGGTGCTCAGCTGCAGTGCGGAGAGCGCAGGGTTGGCCGGGGTCTGCAGGGCAATGGCTGCGTACTGCGGCTGGCTGGCACAGGTGTTGAGCAGCGTGGAGTAGGTCAGCGCAGAGTTCGCCACGAGCGTCTCGCGGGCCGGCTGCGTGGACGGGTAGTTGGTCCCCTCCCCCGCGTACAGGACGAGCACCTTGGGGAAGATGGGGGCGGAAATTTCCACGAGCTCCGCGGCAGACGCGGTCGCAGAGGCCAGCAACGCCAGGGCAGAGAGCAGGTTCTTCACGGGGACATCGTCTCGAAGGCGATGGCGCCGTTGTATTGCAGGCCGGGGGTGAATGCGGCGGCGGGCGTTCCACCGTCCGTGGCGGGGGTGCCCGCATCCGGCGCGGGGCCCGTGCCAGCATCCGAGGCGGGGGCGCCGGCGTCCGGGGTGGGAGGGTTGGTGCCGGCCTCGCCGCACGCGGCAAAGATGGCGACGGCCGCGAGCGCGCCCGTCATCAGGAAACGTGTCGTGGGTGGATGGCTCCGCGGAAGGTGCTTCACTGAGCGAAACGAGAAGGTACCACGCGCGGAGGGGGCGGCATGTCCCCGGCCGGCCGCCGCAGCCCGCGCCCGGTGAACCGAGCGGCCGCGCAGTCAGCATCGGCGGCAGTCGCGCCACCGGCGTCACCGCGGGGCGCTGTCACGGAGCCTGCCCGGGACCGCACGGGACCGAGCGGGCCTGGCGCCAGATACGCGGGCGCCCCACCGTCCGGCGGCGGGGACCGCACCACGGGAACAGTCCGGAATTCCGGATGCACCCACCATCCAAATCCTCGGAATTACAAACAGCACGGCCCGGCACGCCCGCTGCTCTTCCCCGGTTCACGCTGGAAACGACTCCAGCCCAACCACCCACGGAGCAACACATGGACACGCTGACGACGATGGACGCCCGCAATACCAACCGGAAGTACGAGGTCTTCAACCGCCGCTCGGGAGAGGTGACCGGCAACCTGCGCCGGCTGGACGGCGGGGCCTCGCTGTACGACGCGGCGCAGGGGGCCGAGCGCGCCCTGCGGACGGCCAAACACGCCTGGGACGAGAAGTCCGCGGCCCTCTCCCAGGCCAACGCCAAGCTGGAACTGGCCGGGCGGCAGCTGATGACGGTGTGCCGCGCCACCGCGTCCTTGAGCGAGGCGTGGAACGTGGCGGGGGCGGACGCGGTGATGGCGGCGGACGCGCAGGACGAGGCAGCGCTCGCCACGCACCTGGTGGAGGTGGCCCGTCAGGTGCCCCACGCCGGTGAGGGGCTCGTTGCCTCCCTCAAGGCCTCCCGGCGCGCCTGGCTGTCGGCCGAGGCGGCGGTGAAGGCTGCGCAGGCGGACTTCGCCCGGGTGACGCGGGACTTCTCCGAGGCCTACTACCGGGCCCAGGCGGTCATCGCCCAGGGCAAGGCCATGCTGACCTCGTACGGGGTGCGGGTGGTGGAGCGCAAGCCGTCCCGCCGCAAGCCTGCGTCCGCCGCCCCCACGGCCACGCTGGCCGGTGAGGCCCAGGTGCCAGAGGCCGCCTGACGGGTTCCCCGCCCCGCCCGGGAGGACACCCCCGGGTGGGCAAGGTGACCGACTGCCCGGTTTTCGCGCTAGGAAGGGCGCACCGTGGCCTCACAACTCTCTCTGCTGCGCGTCACCTTCCTGGGG
>VGRA01000145.1 GCA_016875515.1 Deltaproteobacteria bacterium
GGCCCGCCTGCAGCGCGCGCCGCTGCCGCGCGCCCGGTTGACGGAGGCGCTCGCCTCGCAGGGGGAGGCAAGGCTGGTGCTGGGGCGCGCCGTGGTGCTGCGCGCCTCGCCCACGGACGCCGAGGTGGGTGTCCGCACGCTGGAGCTGTCCGCGGGCTTCGGCGCCTTCCTGGGACAGCTGGACGGGAGGCGGTCTGCCGCGGCGCTGCTCGAGCAGTTCGCCCGCGCCGGGGCACAGGGCAAGGTGCTGGAGGGGGTGGCCTCCGGCCTTCACCGCTTGGTCCGAGAGCACGCCCTGGTGGCCGGTTGAGCGAAGGGGCCGTGGGCCCCAGCGGTCATCGAGCCGACGAGGCCCGTGCGTTGCTCCGCCGCCCCGAGGGCGGGGAGACGCCCCGCACCAGCACGGAGACGGCGTCCCGGAGCCACGCCCCGGAGGCGGGGGCGCGCTCCAGGAGCACGCGGTGCATCACCGCGCCCACGAGCAGCGCCAGCAGGGGCCGCGGGGAGGCATGCTCCGCCCACTCGCCCCGTTGACGTGCCCGCCCGGCCAGCCGCTCCAGCTCCGCCGAGGCCTGCTGCTCCAGCCGCTTCCGCGAAGACGCAGCCAGCGCCCCTCCGCCCGCGAGCGCCGAGCCGGTGAGCGCCCGCCCCAGCGGGGAGGACAGCAGCGCGGCCACCGAGCGGGCCAGGGCCTCCAGGTCCGCCTGCAGCGTGCCGTGGCCCCCCGCTGCGCGCGCGACCGCGCCGTGCACCCGGGCCAGCGCCGCCTCCACCAGCGCCTCCCGCGTGGGCCAGCGCCGGTAAATGCTGGTTTTGTTCACCTCCGCCCGCAGGGCCACGCGCTCCACCCGCAATCCCTCCAGCCCATGCTCGGCAGTTCCTCCAATACGCACCGGAGGACGGTCTGCTCCACGTGCGCCCCGCGCGGCCGGCCCGCGTCCCTCCGGCCAGCGGCCGCCTGTCCCCTCCGTGCCATGGCGCCGGGCGGTTCCAAATGCGCGGCCCACGCAGTATTGCAACAGTGAGTCGCAATAACCTGCGGTCTCCGGGCATGGCCGACAGCCCTCCGCCGCTCGCCTGGGTGCTCCTGCACAATCTCCTCGTCCAGGCCGTGGCCTGCCTGGCCCTGGTCGGCACGGTGTTCCTCCTGGTCTGGCGGTGGGACCGGGAGCGGTTCCGCGGCCACCGCATCCCGGCGCCGGCCCGCTTCGGGCGCGAGCAGCTGGGGCGGGAGCTCCGCTACACGCTCGTTACCTTCGTGGTGGGGACCTCGAGCGCAGGCGGCGTGATGTGGCTGCTGCAATCCGGGCGCTCGGCGCTGGTGATGGAGCCGGTCCCGGCGTGGGCCGTGGCCGGGTGGACGCTCGGGCTCGTGGCCTTCAATGACGCTTGGTTCTACGGGTGGCACCGCTTGCTGCACCACCCGCGCCTGTTCCGGTACGTGCACGCCGTCCACCACAAGAGCGTGGACGTGAACCCCTTCAGTTCCTACGCGTTCCACGGGGTGGAGAGCTTCCTGCTGGGCATCTGGATTCTCCCGGCGGCCGCGTGGCTGCCCCTCCCGCTCGCGGCCATTGGCGTGGTGCAGCTCATCGGGCTGGGCAACAACGTCATGGCCCACCTGGGCTACGAGTTCCTCCCGCGCTGGCTGGTGCGCGTACCGGTGCTGCGGTGGACCAACACCGCCACCTTCCACAGCCTCCACCACACCCGGCTCAACGGGAACTACGGCCTGCACTCGAGGCTGTGGGACCGGCTGTTCGGCACGGAGGTGCCCGGGTACGAGGAGGCCTTCCTCCAGCGGGCGGAGGGGAAGTATAGGCGCTACCCATGACTCCTCCCCGCCCCAACGTCCACCCCGCGGCCGCAGCCGCGCAGCAGGCCTTCCACCCCGACATCGTCCAGGAGGTGGCGAAGGCGGTGTCCGAGAACGCCGTCGTCGTGGTGGGGGTCTCCGGGCTGATGCCCGGGAAGCGGGCCTGCCAGTTGCTGGAGGCCGACGGCATCCCCTTCGAGTACCTGGAGTACGGCAGCTACTTCTCCGGCTGGCGCCGGCGGCTCGCGCTGAAGATGTGGGTGGGCTGGCCCACCTTCCCTCACGTCTTCATCCGCGGCACCTTCGTGGGCGGCGCGAGCGACCTGGAGAGGCTGCGGGACAGCGGGGAGCTGAAGACGCTCCTCGGCGCCTGAGCCCCGTCAGGCTGGGCGCGCGCGGACCCCGCACAGGCGGGCCCACGCAAGCAGCGTGAGGACGTCCACCACCACGGGACCGAGCGAGCCGGGGCCCTTGTGCAGCGCGTTGACGAGTGCCCAGTCCGCGGCCCGCACGTCCAGCGTGGTGTAGACGAGCAAGAGCCCCAGCATCAGCTCGGCATACGCGCGCTGCAGCCGCGCCCCGTCCGTACCCCAGCCCACCACGCCCGCCAGCAGGCCAATGGTGGTCATGTGCAGCAACACCCAGCGCATGGCGTCCGCGCCGTGCGGCGAGGCGAGCGTCCCCGCCGGCACGCCGTACTCCGCCATGGCCACCATGGGGCCGCGCACAAGGATGCTGCCCGCGAGCAGGACGTACGTGCCGCTGATGGCCAGGCAGGTGGCGCGGAAGCCCGGGAGTACCGTTCGCGGCGGTGCAGCCTGGGCTGCCTCGCTCAGCGGATGACCCCGGTGAAGCGCTCCACGCTCGCCTCCACGCCCACGGACAGGTTCCGCACCTCGTAGCGGCCATCATGGGCAATGGAGAACCGCCCCAGGTTCACCCGCAGCTGCTGGTTCACCCCGGAGGCGGAGGTGAGGTTCAGCCCGGGGATGCGCGCCAGCGAGGCGCGGTCCACCTCGTTGGCCCCCAGGTTGGCCACGAGGGACAGGGTGCCGGAGGCGGACGGGATGCCCTGCGCCGGGGCGGAGAGGTGGTCGAGCGAGAACGCGATGCGCGCCCCGTCCTTCAGCTCCAGCGGCGCGCCGCCCGGCAGCTTCAGCGTTCCGCCGTCCAGCTGCGCCTCCACCCGGGTGGCCCCCAGGTCCAGGGCCACCGGGCGCCTCCCGAAGACCACCTTCTTGAGCGCCGCGTCCACCTGGGTGCCGGCCTTCAAGTCCAGCGTCAAGCTGTCACCGAGGGACACCTTGCCGTCCCGCGCCGAGGCGGACAGCCGCAAGTCGCCGTTGCCCAGCGTCAGCCCCTGCGCGTCCAGCGTCACGTCTGCCGTGCCGCTGACCTTGGCGCTGCTGTCCCGGAGGGACAGCCCGCGCTGGCCCACGTCCACGCCCGTGGCTGCCACGTCCACCGTGGCGCGCCCGGCCAGCTTCATGCCGGCCAGCGTGTCGAAGTCCACGCGCCCGCTGCCCTTCACCGCCGCGCTGTCCACGTGGGCGGACTGGCCACCCGCGCCGGGGGCGGCGTCGAAGTCCGTCAGCACTCCATCCAGCGCAATGTCTCCGGCGAAGCGCACCTGGTCGTTGTTGATGGCCACCGAGCCCTTCAGCTTCGAGTCCTTCAGCGCCAGCTGCGCCGTGCCCGTCCCGTCCGGGATGGTCAGCTGCGCGCGCGTCACCATGCCGTCGAACTGGGAGAACGAGAGGTCCGCGTCTGCCGGCCCCAACGGCGCGCCGTTCCGGATGGCCTGGGTAATGGTGATGGAACCCCCGGACACCTGCCCCTGCGCCAGCTCGATGAAGTCCCCATTGGGCCGGCGGCTCACCGCGGACTCTGCGCCGAGCGAGACGTTGGTCAACTTGGCCGCGAGCGTCCCGCTGCTGGGCAGCCCGTTGGCCCCCAGCGCGCCGGTGGCAACCCACCGCGCGTCGAAGTCCGCCGTGCCGTGCGCCCCCTTCAGCCGCGTCCCGCCGGCCGCGAGGTCCATGTCCGCCGCGCTGACGTGGCCCTTGAGGGACAGATCCTTGAGCGTGCCGGACAGCTCCAGCCGGGAGTCTGCGCCAAAGCGGATCCGCCCCGCGTTCCCGAGCGGCACCGCGTCGTCCTGGAACGTCACGTTCGTCGCAGAGATCCTCGTCGCCCCGAGGTCCATGGGGGGCGGACCGCCGCTGCCGCCGCCGCCGCGCAGGTCTCCCACCCGGATGCCCAGCACCCTCACGGGGATGGAGGTCGCGCTCTGGATGGACTCGATGAAGCCGGACAGCTTCGCAGGCGCCGGGTTGCCGATGATGGCGTTGGGCAGCCCGGGGATGTCCACCTCGGCCCGGCCGTCTTCCCGCATCTTCACCTCGTACACCCGCGTGCCCAGCGGGCCACGCAGCGGCGGCTCGAACACCATGCAGGACTTCGCGAAGTCGATGACCCCATCCTTCACCGACAGCGACATCCGCGCAGACGTCCCCGGCCCCACGTCCATGGAGGCCAGCTCCCCGGCCTTCATGGGCACGCTGATGGACAGGTCCCCGCTCCGGATGCCCCCCAGCACCTGCGCCGGTCCCACCCCCGTGTTGGCCAGGGGCGAGGCGCCGGTCACCGTGGTGCCCAGGAACTCGGAGATGTTCAGGTCAGACAGCCAACCGCGCACCCCGGTGGGCGTCCCACCGGACGGCGAGGAGTTCCGCTCCACGGAGGCAGCGGGAACGGTGGTACCGGCGGCGGGCCGCGCAGGCTGGCTGGGCACAGGCGCGGACGTGCCGGTGGCCGTCCGCACGGGCTGGGCAGGAGGAGCGCTGGGGGCACCGGGCGAAGGCGCCGCGCCTCCCGGGACGCGCCCGAGCGCACCGTGCGTGGCCGGCCCGACGATGCCGTCCGCCACCAACCCCCGCGCCCTCTGGAAGGCCAGCACGGCGGCCTTCGTGGCCGGGCCGAAGACGCCATCTGCGGCACCGGGGTTGAACCCGGCCGCGACCAGCTGCGTCTGCAGCCGCGCCACGTCCGCCCCCCGGTCTCCTACGGACAGCCGGGGCGGGGAAGAGGTGCCGGCGCCAGCGGGGGAGACGGGGTTGACGGGAATGGTGAAGCTCGGAGTGGGAGGAGAACTTCTCTAAGGTTATCCGCCGCGCCTCGGCCGGGTTGCCTGAAAAATGCCCGCTGACGCGCGCGCGCCTCAGCGGCGGCCGCAGAGCAGGTAGGTGGGGGTGGGTTCCATGCCCTTGATGGGCACCAACCCCCGGGCCTCGAAGGTGAAGTCCCCCATGAGCCGCTCGTACACCGCCTGGGACACCTGCACGTGGCCCGGCAGCCCGTGGGACTCCATGCGGCTGGCCACGTTCACCGTGTCCCCCCACAAGTCGTAGCTGAACTTCTTGGTCCCCATGACGCCTGCCACCACCGGCCCCACGTGGAGGCCCACCCGCAGCTGCAGGGCGGTGCCGTCCGCCCGGCGGAAACGCGGGATGGTCGCCAGCATGTCCAGGGCCATGTCCGCGATGGCCTCCGTGTGACCGGGGCGCGGGTGGGGCAGCCCGCCGACCGCCATGTAGGCGTCCCCAATGGTCTTGATCTTCTCCAGCCCGTGCCGCTCCGCCAGCGCGTCGAACGTGGAGAAGACGTCGTTGAGCAGCCGGACCATCTGCACCGGGGACTGCCGGTTGGACATGGGCATGAAGGACACCAGGTCCCGAACATGACGCTCACGTCGTCGAAGGAGTCTGCCACCACGCCCGCGCCCTGCTTCAGCCGCTGCGCCACCGGCTGCGGCAGGATGTTGAGCAGCAGCCGCTCGGACCGCTCCCGCTCCTGCGACAGCTCCCGCATGAACGCGCGCTGCGTGTCCCGGAGCCGCTTCTTCTCCAGGCTGGCGCTGATGCGCGCCCGCAGCAGCACCGGCTCGAACGCCTTGGGAAGGTGGTCCTCCGCCCCCAGCTCGATGGCGCGCACCACGCTGTCCAGCTCGCCCTGCGCCGAGATGACGATGACCGGCACGTCCCGGAGCGCCGGGTCCGCCTTCATCTGCGCGAGCACCTCGTGGCCATCCATCTCCGGCATGACAATGTCCAGCAGCACCAGGTCGAACGGCTGGGCGCGCAGCAGCGCCAGCCCCTCCGCCCCGGTGGAGGCCTCCGTGACCGAGTAGCCCTGCTGCTGCAACCCCAGCGTCAGCATCAGCCGGACTGTCGGGTGGTCATCCACGACCAGCACCCGCGCAGGCACGTGAGGCGGGGCCGTGGGGGGCGGGGTGGACATGGATTGGACCCAAATCAAAGGCAGCCGCCCCGGACCGCGTCAACGGACGGGACTTCGGAAAGACGAAGCCCCCGCGCCAGCCGCTGGCACAGGGGCCCGTCCAGCCATCTCGGGCAGGGCCTACGCCGCCCCGGCCTGGGCGCGCTTGGCCGCGTCCACGAACTCCGGCATCTGGTCGAAGTTCATGTACTTGTAGATGTCCGCGGACTTGGCCTGGAGGCTGTTCGCGTACGCCAGGTACTCCTCCACCTTGGGGAGCCGGCCCAGCATGGAGGCCACCGCCGCCACCTCCGCCGAGGCGAGGAAGACGTTGGTGTCACGCCCCAGCCGGTTGGGGAAGTTGCGGGTGGAGGTGGACACCATGGTGCTGCCCGGCCGCGCCTGCGCCTGGTTGCCCATGCACAGCGAGCAGCCCGGCATCTCCGTCCGCGCCCCCGCCCCGGCGTACTGCGAGTAGACGCCCTCCTCCACCAGCTTGT
>VGRA01000146.1 GCA_016875515.1 Deltaproteobacteria bacterium
CCCCGCGGGAGCAGCTGGATGAGGGCACGCTGCGGCGCCACGCGGACATCCGCGTGTTGCGGCGGAAGAACCCCTGGAAGGGGCGCCTGCTCCTGCTGGGCGTCCTGCTGCTGGTGGGAGGCGCGGTGGCCGTGGTGGGGCTCCCGCCCGCGCAGATGCAGGCCGTGGCCGAGGTCTGGGTCAAGGTGAAGGACATGGTGGTCCCGGTCTGGGAGCGGGTGGCGCAGCTGGCAGTCAAAGGTGTGGGCGGCAAGTGAGCGGGCGGCTCCGGCACGGCGTGCTGGCGGGGCTGCTCATGCTGGGCGTGGGCTGCGGCGGTTCGCAGGTGGCCGTCTCGTCTTGGGGGGATGGCGGGGCGTAGCCCGCGGCGGACGCGGGCGTGGACTGGCGCCTGGTGCTGCTCGGCAAGCACGGCCCCGCGGTGCCGGACGAGTCCATCTGCATCGAGGCGCCGCTGTCCGGCAACGTCACCCCCGGCCACCCCGGCCAACACCGCGCGCTTCTTCCGTTACAGCGTGGAGGTGGGCAGCATCAACGCGTGGCCGCTCATCCTGAACACCTTCACCACGCCGGATCCGTCTGGCGCGGCGGACGGCGGGTGGCGGGACTGGCTTCGCCCCGGAGCGTTCAAGACGCTGGTGGTGATGACGGACGATGACCCGGGCTCGACCCGGACGGGGGGACGGCGGAGTCCTGGGCGCAGGTGGTGGCCGAGGCGGACTGCGGCCCGGCGCGCTTCTACGTGGCGGCGGGCCAGGTGGTGCTCTGCCCGGAGGCCTGCGGCGCGCTGCGGGCGGAAGGCAACGCGGCCGTGGACGTGCTCTTCACCTGCGCCCCGCTCATCCAATAGCCGGCCCCCTCGACGGGGAGCCCCGGAGGCAGCAGCGGCCTTGACGCCCGGCTCCCGCTGGGGCCATGTCCCGTGGCGCCCATGCGCCCGCCTGCCCTGCTCCACCGCCGTGCCGTCCTGCTCTGCGCGGCGCTGGGGGCCTGCGTGCGTCCAACCACACCCAGGGAGCCAGCCGTGAAGGTATACGTCGCGCACGCCATCCACACCGGGGACGAGGCCCGTCCGCTCGCCCGCGCCCTCGCGGTGGAGGGCAAGACGGTGCTCGCCGTGGGGAGCCTCGCGGAGGTGCGGGCGAAGGTGGGGGACCGGCCCGCCGCGTGGCAGCACATGGACGGGGTCATCCTGCCGGGCGTGGAGGACGCGCACTGCCACGTGGACTCGCTGGGCAGGCGGCTGCTGGCGGCGGACCTCTCCCGCGTGCGGAGCGAGGCGGAGGCGGTGCGGGCCGCGGCGTCCGCGGGGCCGGCGAGCCGGCAGGGGGAGTGGCTGCTCGGGCGCGGCTGGGACCAGAACGACTGGGGCGAGGTGGACGGGCTGCGCCCGTTCCCGGGCCGGGCGCTGCTGGACGCCGCGCTGCCCACCACCCCGGCGTGGCTTGTCCGCGTGGACGGCCACGCGGCGTGGGTGAACGGGGAGGCGCTGCGGCGCGCAGGCATCACCCGGGACACCCCGGAGCCGCCCGGCGGGCGCATCCTGAAGGACGGTCAGGGCGAGCCCACCGGGGTGCTGGTGGACAACGCCATGGGGCTCGTCTCCGCGCACGTGCCGCCCCCCACCGAGGCGCAGCGCGAGGCGCGGCTGGAGGCGGCGTTCCGGCGCATCCTCTCCGGTGGCATCACCGCGGTGCACGACGCCGGCATGGACCTGGAGACCTTCCGGGTGCTGCAGCGCTGGGACGCGGTGGGGGCGCTGCCGCTGCGCATCTATGCCATGGCGGACGGGCAGGGGCCGGACGGGGAGGCGCTGCGCGAGCGAGGGCCGTTCCGCGGCAACTTACTCTCCATGCGCGCGGCCAAGCTGTTCGCAGACGGGGCGCTCGGCAGCCGCGGGGCGGCGCTGTTCGAGCCATACTCGGATGACGCCTCGGAGCGCGGGCTGCTGCTGCTGTCCCCGGAGGAATTGCAGGGGCGCGCCGCGGCCTTCATGGCGGCAGGCTTCCAGGTGGCCATCCACGCCATCGGGGACCGGGCCAACGCGGTGGCACTGGACGCGCTGGTGGGGGCGGTGAAGGAGACGGGGGGCGGCCCCGGGCGGCACCGGCTGGAGCACGCACAGGTGCTGTCCCTGGCAGACCTGCCACGGCTGGCGAAGGAGGGCATCATCGCCAGCATGCAGCCCACCCACGCCACGAGCGACATGCCGTGGGCGGAGGCGCGGCTGGGGCCCGGCCGCATGGCCGGGGCATACGCGTGGCGCAGCGTGTTGCAGTCCGGGGCGCGGCTCGCGTTCGGGAGCGACTTCCCGGTGGAGGAGCCCGAGCCGCTGCCCGGCTTCTACGCCGCGCGCACCCGGCAGGACGCCCGCGGACTTCCCGTGGGCGGCTTCTATTCGGCGCAGCGGCTGACGGGCGAGGAGACGCTGCGCGCCTTCACGCGCGAAGCGGCGTATGCCGCGTTCGCGGAGGAGGAGCGGGGCGTCTTGAAGGAGGGGATGGCGGCGGACTTCGCCGCCTTCACCGTGGACCCGGTGACGTGCGAGCCGGCCGCCCTGCTGTCCGCGCGCACGCTGCTCACCGTGGTGGGCGGCCGCGAGGTGTACGGGCCCTGACCGGCCGGGGCAGCGTCAGCCGAGCAGCGCGGCGAGGAAACCCGGGTTGAGCGGAAGCCCGGCGAAGCCGGCCACCGCGTACACGGACCCGAACGCGGAGAAGCCCGCGCCCACCCACAAGAGCATCCGCCGCTTCACCAACGCGGTGAGGCCGAACAGGGCAATGCTGAGGGAGAGGGCCGCCTCGGCCAGGTCGAACTGGTCGTCGCGGTAATTGAACTGCTCGAACCGCTGCTCGAGCCCCTCCGCCTTGGCCTTGAGCTCCTCCTTCTCCCGGCCGTAGCGGGCCTCGCGCTCGCGCCAGGACTTCAACTCCGCGTCCACCTGGGCGCCGGAGCGCTGGGAGATTTCCAGCTGGGCCACCGTCCCCTCCGCCAACGCCTGCTTGATGCTCTTGGCCTGGTAGTAGCTCCAGGTGTCAATGGCCTCGGCCTGCGTCTTGGCCATGTTCTGGACGATGTTGCCGTCCTTCACGTTGCACAGTCCCAGCAGCGTGGCCACCAGGGCGACGACGATGGAGAGCAGGTTGTTGAGGGACTCGTCGGGGGACGTGGCGGGGGCCGGGGTGGCTTCTGCGGACATGGTGCCGCAGAGACTACCCCGCGCCTCCCGGCGCTGGGTCCCCTACAGCCCGGCGCGGCGGATGGCCTTGTAGCTGCCGTCCAGCGACCGCAGGTTGTGGACGATGCCGTTGCCGCAGCTGCGCGCCTCGTACAGCCACATGGAGCCCCAGCCGTCCCCGGACTCGTACAGGGCAATGTGGCCCGCCCCGCCGGAGCGGTAGACGAGCGCGTCGCCGGGCAGCAGGGCGCTGCGCTGGATGCCGCTCCAGGCGGTCTGCTCGTTGTAGAAGTTGTAGGTGCTGTAGGGGTGGGCGTCCTGGGTGATGTCGTCATTCCAGCCCGGCACCTGCCACGCCTTGGCGATGTAGCCCGAGCAGTCCGCCCCGTAGCTGCCGGAGTGGCTGCAGTTGGGGCAGGCCCCGGTGCAGGCGCCGCGCGTCCCGGCCGTCGGGCCCTCCGGACGCCAGCGGCCATGGCCCCACCAGTAGCTGAAGCCCACGCCGGACTTCGCCCGGTCGAGGATGCCCTGGCGGCTGGCGCTCACCGCGCCGCTCCCCTGCGTGGGGGCCGTCTCCAGCCGCAGCCAGCCGCCGTGGGACCAGCCGGACAGCCCGTTGTGCGTCACCTGCATCCAGCTGCCCGAGGGCTTCCCCGTCACCGCTGCCACGCGGCTGCCCGCCGGCATGGTGCGGAGCACCGCCGCCTCCAGGGAGGGCTGGTTGCGCAGGTTGAGGTTGGAGGTGGTCCGCAGCGTGGCACCGGCCGGCACCCCGGTGGTGAGCGCCCCCTCCAACACGCCAGTCTCGTCCGCTCCCAGGACCGACTCGGCTTCGACCTCAACGGTGGCCTGGCCGCCACAAGCGGCCAGCACGGGAAGGGAGACAGCGAGGACCAACAGGCGGTGCAGCACGGGCATGGGAACCCTCCGGCAGGGAACGTGAGCCCCTAGAGCGAACGCTGTGCCAAGCCCGGACAGACCCTGTCTCCATTCTGGACGTGTTTGGACCCTTTACAGTTTGGGTGTCTGAACTCAGTACAGCCCGCGGCGGCCGGCTCCCCGGCGGGTGTATTCCGACGCTACACTCCGCCTCCGGATGGGACGCCGGCGGTTGTGGACAGTGGGGGGGGTGGGGCTGGCGCTCGCCGCGTGGTGGATGTGGCCCCACGGCGACCAGCGGGTGGCCGCCGGCGGCGCTCCGGCGGTGGTAGCGGGAGGCGGCGGGGTGGACGGCGGGCCGCGCACGGCCCCGGCCACCCGTCCCGCGGAGGTGGCGCAGCGCGGTGTGCAGGCCCTGCCAACACCGCCGGCGCCCATTCGTCCTTCGGCGGGGACGGTGGTCTGGGGTTCGGGACCCGGGCAGCTGGGGCGCGAGCGGCTAGAGGAAGGGAACGCCGAGGGGCCCATGGCCCTCACCGTGGGGCCGGGAGGAGAGGCGTGGGTGGTGGATACGGTGAATGGGCAGTTGAAGCGCTTTGACCAGGACGGCGGCCACCAGGGCAGCCAGCCGCTGGCGGTGCAGTACGCGCAGGACGTGGTGGTGCTGTCGGACGGCCGCACGCTGCAGCTGGACCGGCTGCAGGACAAGGCGGTGGCGGTTGTGGCTGCGGACGGGCGCGTGCTGGGCGAGCTGCCGCTCGCGGGCCCTTCCCTGGATGAGCCGGGTGGGGTGACGGGGCTGTTCGTGGACGGACAGGACGTCTACGTGGAGAAGGCGCACGGGACGCTGGTGCGCGTGGGGGACACCTCGGGGAAGCGGGATGAGCAGCAGCCGGAGGTGCCGGGGCGCCCCTCCGGGGACGGCGCCTCGTGGCTCTCTGCCGGCATGGTGGAAGGGGAGGCGGGCCGCCTCTACGTGACGTCCATCCGCCGCGAGCCGCTGGGCCAGCGCTTCACCCGCGAGCTGCGGGTCCCGCCCACGGTGCTGCGGCTGATGTGGCTGGACTCGGACGCCGCGGGGGTCATCTACCTGGCGTGGCTGTGGGACGCGGGGGGAGCGCCCCAGGTGACCCTGGCCTGCCTCGCCGGGGAGGACGGGCGGGTGCTGGGGCAGCGCCCCCTGCCCGCGAGCAACGTGCCGGACGAGACCTTCCGCGAGTTTGCCCTCCAGCCTGCCGGGGGCGCGCTGTACGCGTGGCGCACCGAGGAGGGGATGCAGCTGTTGCCGGCAGATTGCCGCACCCCCTGACGGCACGGGCGCTCTCCCGGGGCCGTCACGCCGCGCCGTCACCTGGACGGGCCGGCTTCGTGACAAGGCCACCTGACCGGGGACAGGCTGCTCGGCATGAACCGCTCCCTGCTGCTGGTCCTTTCCCTGCTGTCCGCCGCCGCGCTCGCGGCGGACACGTGGACGCAGCCGTACGTGGGGGTCCAGCGCCTGCACCGCACCACCTCCACCCCGTGGAACATCAACGTGCTGGTGGTGGACCTCACCGCGCCCGGGGTGTCGCTCGTCAGCACCACCTCCGCCCAGCGCAAGAAGACGCCCTCCTCCTGGGGCGCGCTGGTGGGGGCCCAGGCCGCGGTGAACGGGGATTTCTTCAGCTACACGGACTATTCCACCACGGGGCTGGCGGCGGGGGCTGGCCAGAAGTGGCCCAACACCGCGGACGGCACCACCCAGGGGACGCTCGCGTTTGGCCCGGGGCGGGTGGAGCTGTCCGTCCCCTCGGACGTCGTCCCGTTCGACGCCTCGTGGATGCAGGGGGTGGTGTCCGGCAAGCCGCAGGTGCTGACGGCCGGCGTCGTCTACCAGGACCCGCCGAGCAGCAGCTTCTGCACCACGCGCCACCCGCGCACCGCGGTGGGGCTCTCCCAGGACGGCAAGACGCTCTACCTGGCCGTCATTGACGGCCGCCAGGCCGGCTTCAGCGTGGGGATGAAGTGCAGCGAGGTGGGGACGCTCATGAAGGGGCTGGGGGCCTGGAACGCCCTGAACCTGGACGGCGGCGGAAGCTCTGCCATGTGGGTGGCCGGCAGCGGCGTCGTGAATTCCCCCTCGGATGGCAGCACCCGCGTGGTGGCCAACCACCTGGGCATCAAGGCCTCCACCGGCGGCGGCATGGGCACCCTCAAGGGCATCCTCACGGACGCCGCCACCGGGGCCAAGCTGCAGGGGGCCACGGTGAAGGTGGGCAGCAGCAGCGACACCAGCGACGCCAACGGCCTGTACGTGCTGTCCCTGCCGCCCGGCACCCATACGGCCACCGCCACCCTCGCCGGCTACAACCAGGCCACCGTCACCCGTACGCTGACGGCCGGCAGCACCACCTGGGGCAGCATGGCGCTCGCCAAGGCGGCAGGGCCCACGGACGGGGACTCGGATGGCGTGGCGGACGGGCAGGACAACTGCCCCGCCGTCGCCAACGCGGACCAACTGGACACGGACGGAGACGGGGACGGAA
>VGRA01000147.1 GCA_016875515.1 Deltaproteobacteria bacterium
GCATAGACGAGTGTGGTGGGCGAGCCGATGGCGCTGTCCAGCCCGGCGTTGGAGGCGCCGCCGCGGTGGTCGTCGCTCCCGCCCACGGCCGGGGCGTGCTTGCCTGTGTCCAGCACGGACTCCCAGAAGGTGACCGCCTTGTCGAAGAACTGCACCCCCGCCACCGAGTAGCGGCCGGTCTGGATCTCCACCGCGTCCACCTGGTCCCGCGGCAGCCGCTGCTTCCACGCGCAGCCGATGCAGACGTTGCCCAGGTCCAGCGCCGGGTGGTTCACGGAGAACAGCGCCCCCTGCGCGTGGAAGCGGCTCACCGCCTCCGCGATGCCGCCGTCCGCGCCCCCGAGCCGCAGGTCCACGTAGGTCGTTGCCCCGAGGCCGTTGGCGTGCCCCGCGTAGGTGGTGAACTCCACGGAGGGCAGCAGCAGCAGCCCGGGGTGGCGGGACTGGGCGTCCGGCAACAGCTCAAGATGGCTCGCGGTGTTGTGGTCCGAGACGAACGCGAAGTCCAGGCCGCGCCCCCGCGCGAAGGTTGCAATCTCGTCCAACGACGGCTGGGCGTCCCCGCTCTCGCGCGAGTGCACGTGCAGGTCGCCGGCGTACCAGCGCGCCCCGGTGGCGAGCGGGGCGGGCGGGGTCCAGGCGCGGCGGGAAGACTGCGGCGGCAGCGTGGGGGCGGCGCGCAGCTCCACCTCCAGCCGGTAGCGGGCGGGCAGGTCCACGAGCTTCGCCTTGCCCACCAGCACGCGCCAGGTGCCGGCGGGCAGCGGCCCGGGCAGGTAGCTGCGCGAGGCGGCGGACTCGCCCACCACCGCAGGCTCGGGGTTGCCGCCGCCCCAGCCGCGGAAGGCGCCGGACGCGTCGTGGAGGCCGAAGTCGAGGATGTTGGCCTCGGAGAGATCGTCGTGGCGGACCTCCACCTCGCGCGTCCCGGCGGGCACCTCGAAGGGTACCTCCAGGAAGGGGCTGCCGTCGTCCGGGACATCCCCCTCCAGCACCAGCGGGGCGGCGGCGGCGGTCACGGAGGCGAGCGCGAGCAGGGCGGCGAGGAGGCGGTCCATGGCCGCACCCTAGCGCAGCACGCGTCGGGCTCCAGACGCTCCTTGGATCGCAGCGGCAACGGCCGTATCGTGCCCGGTCCGTGCCCACGCTGCTCGTCCCGCCTCACTCGCAGTCCCGAGACATCCCCGTTGACCTGTCCGAGGTGTCGTCCGCGCTCGCGGCGGCGGGGCTGGACCTGGAGGTGCGGCGCGCGGTGGACGCAGCCGCGTTCGAGCACGCGGTGGAGCACGCGGAGGTGGCGCTCGCGTGGGCCTCTCCCACGCTCTGCGCACGGGTGGAGCCCACGTCCCGGGGCATGCTCACCACCGTCCGCCAGGGCAACGACGGCTACCGCTCCGCGCTCGTGGGTCTGGCGGGGGCGCACCTCCAGGCCAGCCGGCTGCACGGGCTGCGCGTGGCCTGGTCCCACCCAAACTCCACCGCGGGTCACCTGCTGCCGGCGGCGCTGCTCAAGATGATGGGCTGCCAGCCGGGGCGGGACGTGCAGGTCCACTTCGCCGGGAGCTACCGGGCGGCGCTGCTGGACGTCCTGGAGGGCCGGGCGGACGTGGCGGCGGTCTACACCCCTCGGGCGGAGCCCCACGCGGTGCAGGCGCAGCTGGAGTCGCTCGTGGGGCCGGACGCGGCGCGCCGGCTGGAGCCGCTCGCCTTCACGGACGAGGTGCCCGGGGACGCGCTGGCCTTCACCGCGCAGGCCTCCGCCGAGCAGGCCCGGGCCTGGACCGAGCGGCTGATGCAGCTGCCCGTGGGCCACCCGCTGCTCCGCCTGCTCGGGGCGGAGCGGCTGGTCCGGGCCCGGGACGGCGCCTACCGCTCGCTGCGGGCGCTGGTGCGCGGGGCCCCCTAACCGCGTCTGCCGGTTCTGCTAGATCCTCCCCGTCCGGCCGCACCCCGCGGCCGCGGAGCCACGCCCCATGTCCTTCACGCACCTGCACCTGCACACGCTCTACTCCCTCCTGGATGGCGCCATCCGGATGAAGGACCTCATCAAGACGGTGAAGGAGAAGGGGATGGGGGCGGTGGCCGTGACGGACCACGGCAACATGTTCGGCACCATCGACTTCTTCAAGAAGGCGAAGGACGCGGGCATCAAGCCCATCATCGGGTGCGAGGCCTACGTGGCCGGCGACAAGGGGCGCGGGGACCGCACGGAGAAGGTGGCCCACCACCTCATCTTGCTGGCCAAGGACGCGGAGGGCTACGCCAACCTCCGCTACCTGGCCTCCATGGGGTACCTGGAGGGCTTCTACTATCACCCGCGGATCGACAAGAAGGTGCTGAAGGAGCGCAGCCGCGGGCTGGTTGGACTCACGGCCTTCGAGCCGGGGCAGTTCTTCCTGGAGATCCAGTCCAACGGCCTGCCGGAGCAGGACAAGGCCAACGCCAACCTGAAGCAGCTGTCCCGGGACGTGGACATACCGCTCGTGGCCACCGCGGACGCGCACTACATCAAGCGCGAGGACGCCCGCGCGCACGAACTGCTCATGTGCATTGCGTCCGGCAAGACGCTCGCGGACGGCAAGCGGATGCGCCACGAGACGGACAGGCTGTACGTCACCTCCCCCGAGGAGATGCTGCAGGCCTTCGCGGACGTGCCCGAGGCGGTGCACAACACGCAGCGGATCACGGAGATGGTCAACCTGGAGCTGAAGCTGGGCAAGCCCATGCTGCCCACCTTCAAGGTACCGGACGGGCACTCGCCGGACTCGTACATGGCGGAGCTGGCCACGCGCGGGCTGCATGAGCGGTTTGCGGAGCTCCCCTACCAGGTGGACCGGGAGCTGTACCTCCACCGGCTGGGCATGGAGGTGGGCGTTATCCAGAAGATGGGGTTCTCCGGGTACTTCCTCATCGTCCAGGACTTCATCAACTGGGCGAAGAAGCACGGCATCCCGGTGGGGCCGGGGCGCGGGTCCGGGGCGGGCAGCATCGTGGCGTACGCGCTGCGGATCACGGACCTGGATCCCATCCCCTACAACCTGCTGTTCGAGCGGTTTCTCAACCCCGAGCGCGTGTCCATGCCGGACTTCGACGTGGACTTCTGCCAGGACCGGCGCGACGAGGTCATCCAGTACGTATCCCGCACCTACGGCGAGGACAACGTGGGGCAGATCATCACCTTCGGCTCGCTCAAGGCGAAGAGCGTGCTGCGGGACGTGTGCCGCGTCTTCGGCCTGCCGTTCAGCGAGGGGGACCGCATTGCCAAGCTGGTGCCGGACGTGCTGGGCATCACGCTCAAGCAGGCCATCCACGGGGACCCGGAGAAGGACATTGCCGGTGAGCCGCGGCTCAAGGAGATGCTGGAGGCCCCCACGGTGCTGGGAACCATGGAGGACGGGCGCGAGGTGACCTCCAAGGAGGTGCTGGACATAGCGCTCGCGCTGGAGGGGCTGCACCGGCAGGCTGGCATGCACGCGGCGGGCGTGGTCATCGCGGACAAGCCGCTGTGGGAGTACGTGCCGGTCTACTCGCCGCCGCAGGAGCGCACGCTCATCACGCAGTTCGCCAAGGACGAGGTGGAGGCGGCGGGGCTGGTGAAGTTCGACTTCCTGGGACTCAAGACGCTCACGGTCATCCAGAACGCGCTCAACCTGGTGAACCGCCACCGGGCGGCGGACCAGCAGATCGTCCGCGAGCAGATTCCGCTGGACGACAAGGCCACGTTCGACCTCATCAGCCGCGGCGACACCGCGGGCGTCTTCCAGATGGAGTCCTCCGGCTTCACCGAGATGGTGAAGAAGATGAGGCCCTCGTGCTTCGAGGACGTCATCGCCGCGGGCGCGCTCTACCGCCCCGGGCCTCTGGACCAGAAGCTGGAAGCCGGCCGCACCATGGTGGACGTCTACATTGACCGGAAGAACGGCAAGGAGGCGGTGCGGTACGACCACCCGCTGCTGGAGCCGGTGCTGAAGGACACCTACGGCGTCATCGTCTACCAGGAGCAGGTGATGCAGATCGCCCAGGTGCTGGGCGGCTACACCCTGGGGGGCGCGGACCTGCTCCGCCGCGCCATGGGCAAGAAGAAGGCGGAGGAGATGGCCAAGCAGCGGGCCCTCTTCCTGGACGGCGCGAAGAAGCAGGAAGTGGACGAGAAGATCGCCTCCGGCGTGTTCGACTTGATGGAGAAGTTCGCGCAGTACGGCTTCAACAAGTCCCACTCCGCCGCCTACGGCCTCATCACCCTCCACACGGCGTGGCTCAAGGCCCACCACCCGGTGGAGTTCATGGCCGCGCTGCTCACCAGCGAAAAGGACAACACCGACAAGGTGGTGCTCCACATCGCCGAGGCGCGGGCCGCCGGACACGAGGTGCTCCCGCCGGACGCGAACCTGTCCGACCTGGCCTTCGGCGCGGTGGAGGGGAAGATCCGCTTCGGGCTGGGGGCCATCAAGGGGGTGGGCGAGGGGGCCATCGAGGCCATCCTGGAGGCGCGCAAGGAGCGCCCCTTCAGGGACCTCTTCGACTTCTGCGAGCGCGTGGACTCGCGCAAGGCCAACCGGAAGGTCATCGAGGCGCTGGTGAAGGCCGGGGCGTTCGACTTCACCGGGCGCGAGCGCCACCAGCAGTACGCCACCATCGAGAAGGCCATGAACCGCGGGGCCAACTCCCAGCGGGACGCGGCCGCGGGGCAGTCCTCGCTGTTCGGCCTGCTGGGCGGCGGAGGCGACGTGGGCCCGGGCAAGAAGCCGCAGGGCGTGGCGGACGAGTACGAGAAGGTGGAGCCGTGGAGCGAGCGCGAGCGGCTCTTCTTCGAGAAGGAGGCCATCGGCTTCTACGTGTCCGGCCACCCGCTCCACGCGTACCAGCGGGAGTTGCAGCGCTACGCACGGCCCACGGTGGCGGCGCAGCGCACGCGGGACAAGGACAAGATCACCCTCGGCGGCATCGTGGCGGCGCTGCGCGAGCGCCCCACCAAGACCGGCAAGCGCATGGCGTGGGTGACGCTGGAGGACCTTCACGGCAGCCTGGAGGTGGTCTGCTTCCCCGGCAAGGACGGCGGGCGCCCGGTACAGGACCGCAACGGCAAGTGGCAGAAGGGTGGACCGAAGCCCGGCTTCGAGCAGTGGGAGCAGCTGCTCAAGAGCGACGAGCCGCTGCTGGTCACCGGCACCGTGGAGCGCAAGGACAACGGGGAGGGGGAGGCCACGGTGCAGGTGCTGGCCGAGGAGATCCAGTCCCTGCGCGCCGTGAGGGAGAAGCGCGCCAAGCGCATGGAGCTCCGGCTCCGCGCGGACATGGTGACGGACGAGAAGCTCCTGAAGTTGAAGGAAATTGCCGCGCGCCACGCCGGCACCACGCCGGTGGCCGTGAGCCTGGTGCTGCCGGGCGAGGCGGAGGCCGTCATCGGCGGGACGCAGCTGAAGGTGGCCGCCACCGAGGAGTTCATCTCCGCGGTGGACCGGCTCTTCGGCCGGAACGTGGTGGAGCTGGGGTGAGCGGGGCCCCGGACATCCGCGTCCGCCCGGCGCACGCCGGGGACGACGCCGCGGTGGGTGAGCTGCTGGTGGAGGCGTTCGTCCACGCCTACGCGCGGAAGATGCCGGAGGTGGTGGTGACGGACGGCCGCAAGGCAGAGCTGCGGGCCGTGGCTGCCAAGCGCGCCGCCGCCCACGTGCTCGTGGCGGAGGTGGAGGGCCAGCTCGCGGGCACCGTGGCGCTGTGGCCCCCGGGCGCGCCGGGCAGCGAGGCGTGGCGCCCCAACGCCGCGGACCTCCGCCACCTCGCGGTCTCCCTGCATCACCGCCGCCTGGGCGTCAGCACCCGGCTGCTGGACGCGGCCGAGGCGCAGGCCTGGGCGTGGGGGGCAGGCGCGGTGTGCCTACATGTGCGGCGCGGGGCGCACGGCGTCCGCCGCCTGTACGTGGCGCGCGGGTACGTTCCCGAGCCGGCCGGGGACCTGGAGCGCCCGGAGGTGTCGCTCGAGGCGCTGGTGATGGCGTGGCTGCGCTAGGCACACCGGCGCAGGGCTGCCCGGCCACCCTCACTCACATCAGGAACTCAGTGTCCAGCACCTCGTTGCGTGACGGCGCCAGCCTGGGCGGCACCTCCCCGTCGCCCAGGTGCTGGCGGAGATCGATCTCGACGACGCGGCACAGCGCGCTCATGGGCGTGTCCGACGGCAGGTGGGCGAAGGGGGCCTCGGTCACGCGGGCGGTGCGCTCGAGCATCACGAAGACGAAGCTCACCGCCGCGCACACGGGCACGGTGGCGAGCCCCATCTCGCGCAGCACCGCTGCCGGCAGCAGCAGCACGAAGAGCCAGACGAAGAGCCGCGTGTACATGCCGTAGTAGAGCGGGAAGGCGGTGGACTTGATGCGCTCAGCCTGCCCCTGCAGCGCCGTGAGGTCCTCGAGTGACCGCAACAGGTCCACGTGACCGTAGGCATCCAGCCAGCCGCGGTCGCGCGCCAGCGCGAGATCCCCGGCCTGCGCCAGCGCCAGCTGTGACGCCTTGTTGACGGCCGCCGGAAGCCGCTCCAG
>VGRA01000148.1 GCA_016875515.1 Deltaproteobacteria bacterium
GCGGAGGCCGCGCGGCTGCCGGGCGGGCGCTGCGAGGGGACGTCGTTCCGGCTGGACCTGGCCCGCAAGCGCGAGGCGGCCGCGCAGGCGGAGGCGCTCGGGCAGGGACTTGCCGGCTGCCCGGGCCAGCTGCCGCGGCAGGTGGAGCTGCTGCGCACGCGCGGAGATCTCCAGGGGGCCATCTCGGCGCAAGCGCAGTTGGCCTCCGGCGCCGCGGACCCTGCCGGGGCGCTGGTGCTTGCCAACCTCCAGGTGGCCGCACGGGACTGGGCCGGCGCGGAGGGGACGCTCCGCAGTGTCATGGCGCTGTGGCCGCGCATGGCCCAGCCGTGGAAGAGGCTGGGTGACGTCTACGAGTTGTCCGGCCGCCGCGAGGAGGCGCTCGCCGCGCGCGAGGAGGCGCTGCTCCGGGACGGCTCGGACCTCTCCCTCCGCCGCGCCGTCCACCACGCGCGCACGGGGAAGGAGCTGCTGGACGAGTTCGCCATCACCGCGGAGGAGGCCTTCTCCCGCTACGCCGCGCTGCAGCCGGAGGAGGAGGCCTCCTCCGCGCTCGTGCTGGACGCGGCTGCCGTCCGCGTCTACCCGGACGGGACGCAGGTGGACCGCATCCACATCATCCAGAAGGCGCTGGACTCCGCGGGCATCCAGAAAGTTGCCGAGGTCAACGTCCCGCAGGGGGCACAGCTGCTCTCTCTCCACACCTGGCGCGAGGACGGGACGCGGTTGGAGCCCGAGCGCTTCGAGCACAAGGAGACGGTCAGCCTCCCGGGCGTCCGTCCCGGGGACGCCGTGGAGTACGAGTACCTCTTGGCCCACCCGCCGCGCGGCCCCGGGCTTCCCGGCTTCACCGCCCCCAGCTTCTACTTCCGCGTGGTGGGCGAGCCGAACGCCTGGTCCACCTACACCGTGGCCGCCCCGCTGGGCAGCGGGCTGTCCGTGGAGGCTCGGCAGGTGAAGGTGGAGCCCCCCTTCCCCACCGCCTCGGGAGAGCTCTTCCACCATGAGGAGACGCGCGTCCCGCCGTGGCAGCGCGAGCCGGACGGCCCCTCCTCCCCCAACGAGTTCCTGCCCGTGGTCACCGTGGGCACCGGGGCCACCGGCCTGGAGGGCGTGGCCCGGTCCTACGCGGACGGCTCCCTGGACCGCGCCCAGCGGACCCATGACGTGGACGTTTTTGCAGCCGAGGCCGCGGCGGGGCTCCAGGGCGAGGCGGCGGTGCGCGCCGTCTACGCCGCCGTGATGGCGCGCGCGTCCGGGCCGGACGCGGGGCTGGGGCAGACGGCCACGGCCACGCTGGCCGAGGGCCGCGGCAGCCGGACGCTGCTGCTCAAGGCGGCGCTGGAGTCCCTGGGGTTCGAGGCGCGGTTGGTGGCGGTGCGCACCTCCTCCGTGGACGCGGGGCCGGTGCGCTTCCCCAACGAGGCGCTGCTGCCCTACGCCTGCGTGCGGGTGACGCTGCCCGAGGGGAGGCAGGTGTGGCTGGATCCGCTCGTGCGCTTCGCCCCCTACGGCCAACTTCCGGAGCAGGCCATGGGCGGGCGCGAGGCCTGGGTACTGCCCGAGCCGGGGCGCCCGCTGGAGCGCACCACCAGCCCCGCCGCCGCGGAGCCACAGCCGAAGCGGGTGACGCTGAAGCTGGAGCTGTCCGCGGACGGCACGCTGTCCGGGGCGGGCGAAGAGCAGATGGCCGGCTTCGAGGCGGCGCAGTTCGCCGAGTCCCTGGAGTCCATCCCCCCCGAGCAGCGGAGGCAGGCGCTCGAGCAGGCGCTCTCGCGCTACTTCGGCGGCGCGGAGCTGTCCGAGGTGGAGGTGGACGCCCCGCGCGAGGTGGGGGCGCGGCTGTCGCTCCGCTACCGCTTCGTGGCGCCCGGCTTCGCGCGCCGGGAGGCCAGGGCCCTGGTGGTGCCGCCGCTCAGCTTCCCCGGCCAGCTCGGGCGCCGCTTCGTGCAGGTGCGCACGCGGCAGACGCCACTCGTGCTGGACACCAGCGAGGCGGTGTCGTTCGAGGCCACGCTTTCGCTGCCGGAGGGGGCCACGCTGCAGGAGCCGCTCACCGGCGTCTCCTTCGACGGGCCGCTCGGCCACTTCGAGCGCGCGGAGCGGCAGGAGGGACGGACCGTGTCCGTGCGGGAGACGCTGCGCCTGCGGATGGGGCGCGTGCAGCCGGCAGACTACGAGGCCTTCGCCGTCTTCGCGGGCCAGGTGGACCTGGTGCAGGCGAGGGACCTGCTGGTGAAGCTGCCCTGAAGCAGGGGGGCGGTCCTCACAGCAGCCGCGCCACCACCTCGCCGTGCAGGTCCAGGCCGCGCGGCGTGAGCCGCAGCCGCTCGCCCTCCCACTGCGCGAAGCCCCCGGCGACGAGCCGGGTCGCTTCCTCGAGCCGCGGGGCCGGGTCCACCCCGTAGGCCCGGCAGGCCGCCGCGAGCGAGAGGCCCGTCCGCAGCCGCAGCCCCATGGCGAGCCGCTCGTGGAAGCGCTCCTCGCCCGAGAGCACCTCCACCTCCGCCTCGGGGAGCTCCCCGCGCCCCACGCGCTGCAGGTAGCGCTCGGCGTTGCGCTCATTGCTGAAGCGCCGCCCCCCCACCATTCCCGTGGCCCCCACGCCCGCGGCCAGGTACTCGCCGCCCGTCCAGTAGAGCGCGTTGTGCCGCGAGTGGTGGCCCGGGCGGGCGAAGTTGGACACCTCGTAGCGCTGCAGCCCTGCCGACTCGAGCTCCTCGGCGAGCGCGTGCGCCATCTCCACCGAGAGCGCCTCGTCTGCCGCGCACAGCGCACCGCGCGCCTGCCGCTTGGAGAACGGCGTGTCGGCCGCCAGCACCTCGCGCTCAACGGTGAGCGCGTAGGCGGAGACATGGGCCACCCCCAGCGCCACCGCCCGCCGCGCGTCTGCCCGCACCTCCTCCACCCCCTGCCCCGGCGCCCCGTAGATGAGGTCCACCGACACCACGGACGCCCCCGCCTGCTGCGCCGCCGCCACTGCGCGCGCGGCGTCCTCCGGGGTGTGGGCCCGCCCCAGCGCGCGCAGCGTGGGGGCGTGGAAGGACTGCACGCCCAGCGAGAGCCGGTTGACCCCCGCCGCCACGTACCCGGCAAAGCGCGCCGCGTCTGCCACCTCGGGGTTCCCCTCCAGGGACACCTCCGCCCCCGGCAGTACGCCGAAGCGGGCCCGCACGTGGCCCAGCACCCGCTCCAGGTCTGCCGGGTCCCACAGCGACGGCGTCCCCCCGCCGATGAAGACGCTCTGCAGCGTACGCCCGCCAAGCGAGGGCTCTGCCACGCAGCGCAGCTCCAGCTCGCCGATGACCGCGTCCGCGTAAGCGGCGCCGGGAACCTCCCGGCGGATGGCCACGGCGAAGTCGCAGTAGGGGCAGCGGGCAAGGCAGTACGGGAAGTGGAGATAGAGCCCCATCCGGGCCGCCTCCATCCCCGTCAGGGGGTCAACGTCCCCGGCCACGCCGCGGGTGCTCGAGCTTGTGGAGTTGCTCACGGAGGACCTCCGGATCGTTGAACGCGGTCCGCCACTCCTCGAGTTCCGCCTCCAGCTCCGCCGTGTCGGGGAGGCTCACCATGGACGTCACCTGCGTGAACTGCGTCTTGGCGTCCGTGTCGTCCAGCTGCGACTGCAGCTCGGACAGCTGCTCGGAGAGCTCCACGCACTGCTTGCGGGAGGACTCCAGCTTCCGGGCCAGGGTGTCCCGCTCCTTCTCCACGGAGGCCACCCGGTGGGCCAGCTCCTTGCGCTCCACTCCCATCCGCTCCACGCGCAGCCCGAGGTCGTCCGCGGACTCCTGGGCCTCCAGCGCCTGCGCGCGCAGCGCCTCGGCCTCCGCCCTGGCCTCGTCCACCAGCAACCGCACGCCGGCCAGCTCCGCCTCCAGCACCACGCGCCCCGACTTCTCCCGGGCGAGCGCGCGCTCGAACTCCGCGCGCGCCGAGCGGTCGTCCGGGACCTTCTTCTTCTCCGCCAGCAGCGCGCGCACCCGGCGCTCCGCCGCCTCCAGCTCGTCCCGGGCCCGAGCCTCCTTCGCCTCCACTCGGGCCCGCTTCTCCTTCTCCGTGGCGAGCTGGTTCTCCACCGCGGCAAGGTCCCGGGCGAACTCCTTGCGCTCCTTCTCCGCCTCCCTGGCTTCCTGGAGGGCCGCCTTCCGCCTGTCCTCCGCCTCCGATGCCGTGGCGCGCGCCCGCTCCAGCTCCGCGGCTTGGCGCAGGAACAGCTCGCGCGCCCGGGCGAGGGTGTCTGCCTTCTGCTTCAGCACCGTGCGCAGGTGCTCCTGCTTCTCCTCAGGGCCGGCGCCGCGGGGCAACTTCGGCTCGGCGGGCTCCTCGAAGGGGTCCTCGGCGTGGCGGCGGGGCGGGAGTGGGGGCGGGGCGCTGCTCATGGCACGCTCGGAAGCGTAGCCGGGGCGCCCCCTGCCATGCACGCGCGGAGCCCTGTAGCCTCAGCGCCGCCTCTGCCCATGTCCCTCCCACGGCTCCTCGTCGCCTGCCTCGTGTTCTTGTTTACCCCCGCGCTGGCCGCTGGCCGGGAAAGGGGCAAGGGCGCCACCGTCCCCCCCGCCGCGTGGATGCCGCCCGCAGCCCCGCTGCTGCGTGCAGGCGACCGGCTGGTGCTGCTGGGGGACAGCATCACGGTGGCGCACACCTGGACGCGCAACGTGGAGGCCTTCCTCCGGCTGCGACACCCGGACGTGCCGCTCACCTTCGTCAACGCCGGCATCGGGGGCCACACCGCGCAGGACGGGCTCAACCGGCTGGAGCGGGACGTGCTCTCGCAGGCCCCCACCGTGGTGGTGGTGAACTTCGGGATGAACGACGCGGGCTACCCGCCGGACGTGGACGGCGGCGCCTTCGAGCGGAACATGGCCACCCTGCTCTCCCGCCTGCGCGAGCGGGGGGTGCGGCTGGTCGCATGGGCCGAGCCCACGCCGTGCGACGTGGAGGGGCTGCCGCGGCGCCACAAGACGCGCCAGCGGGACGAGCGGCTCGTCTCCCTCTCCGCGCACGTGCTGTCCCGCCCGCAAGGGGAGAGCTTGCGCGTGGTGCCGTGGCGGACGCCGGTGCTGGAGGCCATGGCCCGCTGGCGCAGCGCCACCGGGGACTCGCTGGTGCCGGACCGCATCCATCCCTCCGCCCCCGCGCACGGCGTCATGGCCGCGCAGGTGCTCAAGGGGCTGGGCTACGCGCTCGCCACGCCGGAGGTGAACAGCCGCGTGGAGAAGGGGCGGCTGTCCACGCGCGCCGGCGGAAAGCAGTCCTCCGTCCCGTTCGACGGCACCTCCGCGGTGACGGTGGACCTGGCCGGGGCGGTGCCTCCCGTGCCGTTCGTGGCCACGTCCGGGGACGCGGCGAAGCTGGGCAACGCGGACGTGGCACAGCTGCGCGCGCTGCCGTGGAAGGTGGCGGGGCTGCCGGCCGGGCAGCGCTTCAGCGTCACCGTGGGCACGGAGGAGGTGGGCACCTTCAGCGGGGAGGAGCTGGCCGCGGGGGTGGACCTCATGTCCGCCGCGGTGCAGGCAAAGCCCCCCGCGCTCAACCCGCCCCTCGGCAGCGCGGAGGCCGCGGGAGGGCCGGACGCGCTGATGGCCGCGTGCGAGGAGGGCCCGGGCAACCCGTTCGCCCGGGACTTCGACTGCGTCTTCCGCCTGCTGTTCCAGAAGGACCAACTGCGCGTGGCCATGCGCGCGGAGAAGGCGTACGGACTGCCGGCGTTCGTGGGGACGTACCGCGAGCAATTCACGGAGCTCACCCGCCGCTGGGCGGAGGAGACGGACGCGGCGGTGGCCGCGCGCGCCCAGGCGCTGCGGGAGCGGCCGCACCGCGTGACGCTGACGCCCGCACAGCCGTGACGAAGAAGGGTTGAGCCGCGTCCCCCGGGGTGCCAGCCTCTGTCCCTCCATGGCCCTCCAGTTCCAGCTCGACAACGGACTCACGGTCGTCTTCGGCGAACAGCACGCCGCCCGCGTGGTGGCGGTGCAGGCCTGGGTGAAGGTGGGCGGCGCGGACGAGCGCGAGGACGAGGCGGGGCTCGCCCACCTGCACGAGCACATGCTCTTCAAGGGTACGGCGCGGCGGGGGCCCGGCGACATTGCCGCGGCGGTGGAGGCCAGCGGCGGCAACGTCAACGCGTGGACCTCGTTCGACCACACCGTCTACCACGTGGTGATGGCGTCCCGGTTTGCCCGCATGGGGTTCGACGTGCTGTCGGACGCGCTGCGCCACTCCACGTTCGACGCGGAGGAGCTCAAGCGGGAGAGCGAGGTGGTGTGCGAGGAGATCAAGCGCAGTGCGGACACTCCCGCCCGCCGGGCCTCCCGCGACCTCTACGCCACCGCCTTCACCACCCACCCGTACCGGCGCCCCGTCATTGGCTGGGAGGAGACGGTGCGCGGCTTCACCCGGGAGAAGGTGGTGGGCTTCTACACGCGCCACTACGCCCCGGAGAACATCGTCCTCGTCGTCACCGGGGACCTGGACGCGCCCACCGCGCGGGCCCTGGCGGCGGAATACTTCGGCGGGGACTGGGGCCGGC
>VGRA01000149.1 GCA_016875515.1 Deltaproteobacteria bacterium
GTGAAGCGGCCGCTGCCGTCCACTGGCGCGCCCGCCCCGGCGCAGGTGACGGTGGCGGCGGGTAGGGCCTGCGACGTGTCCGCCGGGTTGCCGGCGTTGAAGGCGTACACGCGCCCCTTGAGCGTCCCCATGCCCGCGGTGGCCAGCAGCTCCATGGAGCCCCACTCGGTCCCGCCCGCCGCCACCGACCGCGTCACCGAGTTGGAGGCGTACCCCGCCTTGGTGGCGGTCACCGTGTGGGTGCCGGGGGAGACGGCGAAGGAGTAGACGCCGTCCGTGCCGGTGGTGAGCTTCTGCGTGCCGACCGTCACCTCCACGCCCGAGACGCGGTTGGCGGTGTTGCCGCCCTGGAAGATGACCCCCTTCAGGGTTCCCGTGGTGGGGGTGGGGCCGGTGCTGCTGCCGCCCACCAGCTGCATGTACTTCGTCCAGTTCCAGCCGGTGCCGGGATCGTAGTGGCCGCCGGTGTTGCACTGCTGCGGGATGTCCACGTGGCCGATGACGTGGTTGCGGTCCTTGGGGATGTTGTGCCGGTCGCAAATCCACTTCGTCAGCTTCGCTGACTCCGTGTACAGGGCGTCCGTGTACCACTTGCCCGGATCCGCCACGAACCCCTCGTGCTCGATGCCGATGGAGCGGTCGTTGTAACACTGCGCGTGCCACGCGGTGTCCGCGTGCTGCACCAGCTGGGTAATCTGCCCGTCCGAGCTGCGGACGACGTAGTGGGCGGAGACGCTGGCGGACGGGTTGGACAGCCAGCTGACCGCGCCCGAGTAGCCGCCCTGGGTGGTGTGGATGACCACCCACCGGTAGTCGGTGCGCCCCTGGCTGTAGTTGGGGGACTGCTGCCAGCGGTAGGTGCCGGGGTACTCCGCGCCGAGCCCCTGCTGCGCCACGCCCACCGCGCGCCGGTGCGTCCAGTCCGCCACCAGGCCGTACTCGGCCACCGCCGCGCGGAACACCTGGTCCGCGTAGTCATCCGCCAGCTGCGCCTGGCCCAGCCCGGCGTAGAGGCTGACCGCGTGGAACCAGTCGGCCGGGTCTGCCGGGTTGCGCGTGCCGTCCTGGAACCCCGGCTCGGCCAGCGCCCGCAGCACCGCCGCCGCGCCGAGCACGTTCGCCTCGGGGTCCACCTTCAGCCGCTCCTCCGGCAGCCCCAGCAGGCGCGCCGCCTGCCCCAGGGTGTCCCAGTCCTCGCGCTGCACCAGCTGCATCACCCCGTGGCCGCCGGCGAGCGAGCGCTCCGCGGGGTGCTCGCCGCGCGTCTCCACCCACGAAAGCCCCCGCAGCACCGGCTCGGGCACCTGGTAGGCGCGCGCCGCCCGGGTGAAGGCCACCCCCAGCGGGCGAGCAGCGGTGGTGGTGGTGTGTTGTTGCGCCTCGCCCGTGCCAGGCGGGGCGCCGCAGCCGGCCAGCAGCAGCAGGGCGGTGAGGGCGAGCGGGGAGGCGCGACGCATGGGGACCTCGGGCGTGGATGATCGGGCTTCTCGACCAGCGGGCGAGGGAAGTTGCCCAGAGGGGGGGCGGTCCGCAACCCGGGTGGCTCACCCGGGCGACAGCCGACGTCCGGGCGGGCTCCCTGAAAACGAACCGGCACGAAACCGTCCCCAGCCCATGTCCGACAATGTAGGCAGGAGGCACCCGCACCATGCACCTGATCCCTCTCAACACCTGGCTCCACCGCCTCCTCCCGGCCCGCACCCGCCCAACCCCTGCGCCTGCCACGGCCACCGGCAGCGCCTCCGCGGCCAGCACATCGGCCCCGGCCACCCGCGCCCTGAAGCCGGTGGAGGGGCTGGACGGCGGCTTCGGAGGCCCCGCGCAATTCAACTCCAACCACCCGGAAATCCTCGGCTCGCTGCCGGACGGGAAGCTGCTCACGCTCTCCACCCTCTCCCCCGCGGGCAAGGCGCATCCCGGGGCGCACCAGGGCCACAGCTTCAACGGGCCGTTCCGGGTGATGACCTCCCACCAGAACCGCACCGGTCGCGAGGCGGTGCAGAACCTGCTCCTGCACAACCCCACCGGGCAGCCGGTGACGGTGAAGGTCAAGGCCTTTGCCAGCCACACCGCGCTGGAGGCCCCCTACCTGGACGGCAACCGCCACGTGGTGCGGGATGCAAACGGCGCGCTGGTGAAGACGTTGCCGGTGCCTCCCGCCGAGGCGGTGGTGGAGGACGAGGCCGGGCGGCTCGCCAACGGCCCCGGGGACGCGGTGGCGCGGGACATCCTCCGCGGCCGCAGCATGCCGGGCATGGTGCGGGAGCTGGTCATCCCGCCGGGAGAGACGGTGGCGCTGTCCTCGCTTCCCCACCCGCACGGCACCGAGCGGGTGACGCAGGCGGAGTTGGTCTCCTCCGGCCCGGTGCAGGTGGCGGAGCTGTACTCCCGCGGCAAGGCCACGCTGCCGCAGCTGAAGCGGGGGCTGCAGGCGTCCGCGCTGGTGCCGCGGGACGCGCACCATGACCGCATCCCCTCCGCTCCCGGGGCGGGCGGCAGCTTCATCTACAGGCGCGTGGCCGGCGTGGTGCCCGCCTCCACCTTCGCGGCCCGCATGACCAACGACACCGTGCGCCGGGACTTCCTGCTCGAGGGGCCGGGCACGCGGCGCTTCGCGCTCAACACCAATGCCACGCAGCGGCTGGGCACCGGGCTGGACGGCGCGGCCCCCGTGGCCACCCGCTACCCGGACTCGGCATACGCGAGCCACGGCAACTACGGCGGCGAGTTCCAGCTGGGCGGCACCTTCCGCAACACCACCTCGGCCCCGCTGCGCGTCAGCGTGTACCTGGACACCCCGCCGGAGGCGAAGGCGGGCGTCTCGCGCAGCGTGCGCAACGCGGTTGAGGCCACCGTGCGCGAGGCCCCGGACTCGGACGGCACGCGCACGTACCTGTACGCCAACCAGACGGAGGGCACGGTGAGCAGCCGGCCGCTGGCCACCGTGGTGGTGCCGCCGGGGGCCTCCCGTCAGGTGGACCTGCGGATGTTCTACGCGGCCAACAACACCAGCCCCCACGTGCTGCGGGTGGTGACGGCGGCCCCCTAGTCGGACTCCAGCGCCTTCGACAGCACCTGCGCGGTGAAGCCCACCAGCGGGATGACCTTCTGGTAGTCCATCCGCGTGGGGCCGATGACCCCCACCGCCCCCAGCACCTGGCCGTTGCTGCCGTAGGGGCTGGCAATGACGGACACCTCCGCCCCCTCGCCGAGCGCGCTCTCCGCGCCAATGAAGACTTGGATGGCCGCGGCCTTCTGCACCCGGTCCAGCAGCTGCAGCAGCCGACCCTTCTCGTCCAGCGCGCGGAACACCGCCCGCGCCCGCTCCACGTCCGCAAACTCGGGCCGCTCGAGGAAGCTCCCCGCCCCTTCAATGACCACGCGCTCGGGCGCAGCCACCCCCACCGCCGCAGCCACGCCCAGGCGCAGCGCCCGCTGCAGCTCCGGCTGCTCGGCCGCCGCCTCGTCCTCCAGCTCCCGCTGCAGCGCCGCGCGGAGCTCCTCCACCGTCCGCCCCGGGTGGCGCGCGAACAGCTCGTTCAGCCGGTTGGCAGCGCGCACGAGCTCCTCGCCGCTCATGGGGATGTCCAGCGCGAGCGGCCGGTTCACCACCTGCCCGCCCTGCACCACCAGGACCGCCAGCACGCGGTCCTCGCGCAGCCGAACGAACTCGATGCGGCTGGGGGCCAGCTGCCCGGCCCGCGGGGTCACCACCACGCCCGCGTGGCGCGTGATGGCGTGCAGCACCCGGGAGGCGTCCTGCGCCACGCCGTCCGCGGACCCCTCGGTGCCGGACAGGTTCTGCTGGATGAGCGCCTGCGCGGCCTCCGGCGGCGCCTCCAGCTTCACCAGCGCGTCCACATAGAAGCGGTAGCCCTGCGACGTGGGCACGCGCCCGGCAGAGGTGTGCGGCTTCACCAGGTACCCGAGCGCCTCCAGGTCCGCCATCACCCCGCGCAACGTGGCGGAGGAGACGTCGAACTCCGCCCCGCGGACCAGCTGCGAGCTGCCCACGGGCTCGCCGCGCGTGATGTACGC
Source organism: Deltaproteobacteria bacterium (assembly GCA_016875515.1). GTDB lineage: Bacteria > Myxococcota > Myxococcia > Myxococcales > Myxococcaceae > VGRA01. The sequence goes on from VGRA01000149.1 coordinate 4,039, forward strand.
GTGCACGATGGCGCGCAGCACGGACTTCTCGCGGTTGCCCAGGTCCTCGGCCATGGAAGGACCAGGGGTTTAGGTCCGCTCCCCTCGGCCGGGCAACCCGCCCCCCTGCGCCTGCCCGCCTGGCAACCGGTTCAGGCCCGCAGCCCTGCCGCCGCCAGCCCCGGCACCTTCAGCCAGGACGGGTCCGCCTCGAACTGCGCGAGCCGCTGCCCCAGCACGTGCGCGGTGCGGTGGCCCGGGAACCACGGCAGGGCCGGGAAGTTGGCCGCCGGCGCCCGGATGACCACCTTCTCGATGCCGTCGAACATCAGCGTGTTGTGGACGAACCCGCGCCCGGACTGGATGTCCTCCGGCGTGGTGGACGGGTGGCCGCCCCACGGCGTGGTGCCCAGCGCGAACAGCGTCCCCGCCCAGGTGTTCACCGCCACCCCGCCGTAGCGCAACCGCGCGAGCGCCCGCTCGAACGCCGCGGCCACGCCCGGCTGTCGCAGCGTCTCGTCGGACACCAGCACCATGGCTGCCAGTGTCCCCCACACCGAGCCGTTCACGAAGTCGACCGCCGCGTCCAGGTAGGAGGCGGCGTCCCCGCCCGCCACCGTCGTCTCGGACAGTACGCTGCACCAGGGCTCTTGACGGAACACCCGGTCGGACAGGTGGGAGGCGTCCACGTCCCGCAACACCGCCCACGGCAGCTCCCCGTCCCGGGCCGTCCCTACCCGTTGGACGTTGTTGCGGCCATCCACGAAACTGCTCCAGCGCTGCGCCGCCCCCGGGTACCAGGCGGACCGCGGCGGCGCGCGGCCCAGCGCCTCGGCCACCGCGTCCACGAAACCGCCCCGACCCGCCCACTCGCGCGCCGTCACCAGCAGCTTGGCCGAGTTGCAGTTGAAGGAAGCGTTGTTGGCCACCATCCCGGCCACGCTCGCCGCCTGGAACTTCAGCTCCGCGGGCTTCCACGGCCCGGGCACCACCAGCACCGGGGTGATGTTGCCCAGTTCCGAGTGGATGGGCTTCTGCAAGAGCCTCTCCCGCCGGGCCCGGCGCATCTCGCCTTCCTCCCCCACGCCCCACACGAGCGCGTCGTGTGTCTTGTCGGAGCCGGTGACGTGCACCTCGTCCACGTGCGGGTGGTGGGCCAGGTAGCGGCCCTCCTCCGCCCCGCCGTACACCACCGCCAGGAAGCCCCGATCCACCAGCGGCTGGAACGCCTTCTCCAGCAGAGGCCCCAGGTAGGCGTTCACCGGGTTCATCTTCAGCACGCACACCGTGCCTTCCACGAACAGCTTGGTGAGGCAGTCGGTGGGCGGGATGGCATTGACGTTGCCGGCCCCCAGCACCAGGCACACGCGCCCCCCGTGCGGCGCCTTGAAGAAGCGCGCCTGGTGCTCTCCCAGGTTCTCCCGCGTCACCCCGGGCTGGAAGTGCACCTCCGCCTCGTGCTTGCCCAGGAGCGCCGCGTCCAGCGCGTTGCCGGGGAACACCTTCACCGCGAGCCGCCCGTCCGGAAGCTGCCGCACCCAGGACGGGTCCACCCGCGGCGCCCCGCGCGCCTCCACGTCCGCGAGCGACTCCACCAGCAGCCGCAGCATCCGCAGCGTGACGACCGGCCCGGCGAGCCACTCCTCGCCTGCCAGCGGGGAGCCGGCTGGGATGCCCTTGGCGCGGCAGGCCTCTACCACCGTGGCCTCGGCCACCTGCCGGTAGCGCTCCAGCAGCTGCTCGCACAGCGCACGCTTCTCCCGCACCGGCATCCGGGCAAACGCGCCGGCGCTCTCCTTCACGCGCGCCACCACCTGGTCCAGCGTTGCTTGGGCGGTGCTGCGCAGCGAAGTCTCGGCAACGGACGTCATGGAGGGCCCCCGGGCAAGGAACGTGGTGGTACGGCTCAGCGGGCCAGGTCAAACCCGGCGCCGATGGAGGCTTGTACACCGGGGCGCAGGCGGGTGCTTCCCCCGGCCGCGGCGTCTGTTTCCGGGAAGAACACCGTCCCTCCCGAGGCGACCACGTAGACGGCCGGGGCCACCCGCGCCCGCCCCTCGGCCAACACCCAGGGGCGGGCCACCCCCGGCAGCCCCAGCCCCGTCACCCCGCCGCGCAGGGAGAGGGCGTGCGCCCCGCCGCCCGGCAGCCAGGAGAGCGCCCCGTCCGCGTCCCAGCGCCCGTGGGTGAATCCCTCTGCGCACAGCACCAGCGACAGCGGCGCCTCGCCCCCCGCCGTGCGCGGCAGCTGCCACTGCGCGGAGAGGAAGACGGAGCCCCCCGCCGGCAGCCGCTCGTCCGAGAGAGGCGCCTCCGAGAGCCCCACCCCGGAGAAGCGGCGCAGTTCCAGGTCCGGCCCGAAGTAGCCGTGGCGGAAGCCCGCCTGCTGCCAGCGCCCCTCCAGCTGCAGCGACAGCCCATGGCCGCCCGGCGCGGCGTCCAGCAGCAGCCCCGCCGCGGCGCCCAGCCCCGGCGCAGAC
>VGRA01000150.1 GCA_016875515.1 Deltaproteobacteria bacterium
CCTCGCGCGCCGGCTCCTTCACCAGCTCCCCGGCCTTGAAGCCCTTCTCCACCAGGTCCTTCGTCACCGCCACCAGGATGATGGCCTTGCCGTCCTTCTGGCCGCCCAGCCCTACGATGCCGCTCTGCAGCTGGTCCCGCAGTTTGTCTGCCAGCCCGCGGAAGACCTTGGGGTCTGCCTCGCCCACGTCCTGGGTGAGGACCTTCACGCCGGCCACGTCCCGGACGTTCCCGCCGCCCGCGGCCGCGCTGCCGGAGAGGGACTTGAGGGACAGCTCCTCCACCTTCTTTTCCAGCTCCTTGATGCGCTTGCCCCACGCGTCGATGCGCGCGGTCACGTCCCGCGGCGCCACCTTGAGCGCTGCGGCGGCGGAGCGGAGCGCGAGCTCCTGCTCGCGCACCCAGGCCAGGGCGCCCGTGCCGGTGACCGCCTGTATGCGCCGCACGCCCGAGGCGATGGAGGACTCGGCGGTCACCTTGAAGAGGCCAATGTCCCCGGTGCGCTGCACGTGCGTGCCGCCGCACAGCTCCGTGGACTCCGGGTGGACAGTTACCACGCGGACCACCTCCCCGTACTTCTCGCCGAACATGGCCACTGCGCCGGTCTTGCGCGCCTCGTCCAGCTGCATCACCCGCGTCTCGGCCCCCGCGTTGTCGCGGATCCACCCGTTCACCAGATCCTCCACGCGCTCGATCTGCTCGGCGGACGGGGCGGCGAAGTGCGTGTAGTCAAACCGGAGCGCGTCCGGCGCCACCACGGAGCCGGCCTGCTTGACGTGCTCGCCCAGCACCACCTTGAGCGCCCGGTGCAGCAGGTGGGTGGCCGAGTGGTTGGCGCGGATGGCCTGCCGCCGCCCCGCGTCCACGGACAGCTGCACCACGTCCCCCACGCGGAAGGTGCCCGCAGAGACCTTCACCTTGTGGGTGAACAGGCCGCCCAGCGGCTTCTGCACGTCCAACACCTGCGCGGTGGCCTTGCCGCCGTGCGCGGTGAGGGCGCCCGCGTCCCCTACCTGCCCGCCGGACTCGCCGTAGAAGGGGGTGGCCTCGAGCACCAGCTCCGCCTCCTCGCCGGCGGTCACCTCGGCCGCCTCCACGCCCTGCTTCACCACCGCGCGCAGGACGCTCTCGCCGCCCAACCCCGGGCCGTCGTAGCCGAGGAAGCGCGTGTCCCCGAGCTTGCCGTGCAGCGCGTGCCACGCGTCCGCCACCGCGGCCTGGCCCGAGCCGGCGAACTCCGCCTTCTCGCGCTGCTGCTTCATGCGCTGCTCGTACCCGTGCTGGTCGATGTCGAAGCCGCGCTCGCGGGCGATGATCTGCGTGAGGTCCCACGGGAAGCCGTGGGTGTCGTGGAGGAAGAACACCACGTCGCCAGAGAGCACCGCCTGGCCGCCGGACTGCAGCTTGCCGATCTCGTCGTCGATCATCCGCAGCCCGCGATCCAGGGTGCGGCGGAAGCTCTCCTCCTCGTGCTTCACCACCTCCAGGACGAACGTCCGGTTCTCCTTCAGCTCCGGGTAGGCCTCCCCCATGAGCGAGATGACCGCGTCCACAGTCCTGGGGAAGAACACGTCGTCCAGCCCCAGCCGGGCGCCGTGGCGGATGGCCCGGCGCATGATGCGGCGCAGGACGTAGCCGCGCCCCTCGTTCGAGGGCTGCACGCCGTCGCTCACCAGGAAGGCCGCCGCGCGCGAGTGGTCCGAGATGACGCGCATGGAGGCCGAGTCCGCCGCGTCCTGCCCGTAGGGCTTGCCGCACAGCGCGGAGATGCCGTGGAGCAGCGGCTGGAACAGGTCCGTGTCGTAGTTGGTGCGCTTGCCCTGCACCACCGAGGCGAGCCGCTCCAGCCCCGCGCCGGTGTCAATGGAGGGGCGGGGGAGGGGGACGAACTGGCCGTCCTTCTCCTTGCGCTCGAACTGCATGAACACGAGGTTCCAGATCTCCAGCCAGCGGTCGCAGTCACACGCCACGCCCTGGCACGGGCGGCCGGCGGCCACCTCCGCGCACGGCAGGTCGTCCCCCTGGTGGAAGTGGATCTCCGAGCACGGGCCGCAGGGGCCGGTGTCCCCCATGGCCCAGAAGTTGTCCTTGTAGCCGAGCTTGAAGATGCGCTCGCGCGAGACGCCCTGCTTCGCCCACAGTTCGAAGGCCTCCTCGTCCCACGGCAGCCCCTTCTCGCCGTTGAAGACCGTCACCGCCAGCCGCGCGGGCGGCAGTGCCAGCACCTTCGTGACGAACTCCCACGCGTACGCGATTGCGTCCGCCTTGAAGTAGTCCCCGAAGGAGAAATTCCCCAGCATCTCGAACAGTGTGTGGTGGCGCGCGGTGAAGCCCACGTTGTCCAGGTCGTTGTGCTTGCCGCCCGCCCGCACGCACTTCTGGCTGGTGGTGGCGCGCCGGTAGTCCCGCGCCTCGCGGCCGGTGAAGACGTCCTTGAACTGCACCATGCCCGCGTTGGTGAACAGCAGGGTGGGATCGTTCTGGGGGACCAGCGGCGAGGAGGCGACGCGGCGGTGGCCCCGCTGCTCAAAGAAGGAGAGGAAGGCTTCGCGGACCTGGGCGGCGGAAAGCGTGTTCGACATGAGGAGAAGGGGTTTACGTCCTTTGAGGCGCGTGATCCACGGTCCCGGACGGCCCCCCGGCGGGGGAGGAGGCGTGGGGCGGTCCCCACGGGGTGGAGCCCCTGCGCCGCAGCCCGGTCTGCCCCCGCGCCTGCGAATCCGGAGGCTTGGCGCCGCCTCACCGGCTGGCCAGCGGGTTGCTCCGGGGAAAGGTCCCCATGCGACACCTGCAACCTGCACGCGTCCTCGCCGCGCTGGCCCTCCTCTCCGGCTGCCGCGGACGTGCCGGTGACTTCCCCGCGCCGGAAGGCAGCCCGCCCGCGCCGTCTGTCTCCCCGGTGGAACCCTCCGCGCCGCTGCCCGCGGCGGAGACGCTGCCCGCCTTCCAGCCCGCGCCGCTTCGGGCCCGGGTGCTGCTGAAGGGGCAGGTGCTCCGCAGCGCGGAGGACCTGCTGGGGCCCGCAGCGGCCGCGGCCATGGAACTCCCCGAGGACGTTCCGCTCAAGGGCTTTTCCGCCATCGGCGCCTCGCAGTTGGTGCCGGGGCCCGCCGCGGTGACGGCGTGGGAGCTGTCCGCGCACGCGGCGGCAAACGCCGCCTTGGCCGGGGGGCTCCCGGGGGGGCTTTGCCTTGCGCTCCTACCCGGCCAGCACGCAGCGGGGCGGGGTGCGCGAGGACGGCAAGCGGCTGCAGGCGCGGCTGGAGGCCCACCTCACGCAGGTGTCGGAGTTGCGCAGCCAACTGCTCGCGCTGCCGCCGGTGGTGACGTCCGCCTGCGTGGCCGGGACGCCCATCACCACGCGGAACGTGGACGTGGGGGGGACGGAGTCCCTGGCGGCGGTGAGCCGGGCCATGGCGCAGCTGGTGACGCTGGCGCTGGCGTGTGATCCCACCCGTGTGGTGTCCATCCAGTTCACCGGCTCGGTGGGGGACCAGGTGTTCTCGGAGATTGGCCAGGCGGACGACCAGCACGAGCTGACGCACGACGCCGGCAGCCAGGGGGCGGTGCACGACTCGGTGGTGTTCACCTTCGCCCGGCTGGCGGAACTGCTCGTCTCCCTCCGCGGGGCGGTGGAGGGGACGGGCAACCTGCTGGACCAGTCCGCGGTGCTGTGCACCACGGACGTGGCGGAAGGGCTGTACCACAGCACCCGGGACTACCCGCTGGTGCTGGCGGGGCGGGCCGGCGGGGCGCTCAAGCACCCGGGCGTGCACGTGCGGGGCAACGGCCAGAACACGTCCGACGTGCTGCTCTCCGCGCTGCGCGCGGTGGGGGCGAACGTGCCGGGCGTGGGCGGCGGGGCGGGCTACAGCACCACGCCCTGCGCCGGCATCCTTGCCTGAGGGCCTACTCCACCAGGAACTTCCCGGAGATCATCTTGTCCATCCCGCACCCGTAGACGAGCGTGCCCGACTTCGAGGGGGTGAACCGGATGGACACCTCCTTGTCCAGCGGGAGGGGGACGTTGAGGCCGTGCTCGCCCAGCACGAACTCGTTGGCGCAGGTGCGGTCCGTGGTGCGGGTGATCCTCAGGTGCACCGGCTCGCCCTTCTTGAGGGTGAGCGGGCTGGGCTCGTAGCCCTTCTGGGTGACCTGCATCACCACCACGCGCTCTGCCCGGGCCACGGGCGGGGCGGCCTTCGGCTTCTCCGCGCGGGCAGATAGGCAATGCAGGCCGAGCGCCCCCAGCGAGAGGGCGGCGGCGAACTTGGCAAGGCGTGTGAGGACCATGGGGACGCGTCTAGCCTCGTCCCCCCCTCCCTGTCGACGGCCCCCCCTCCTCCTTGCGAAGATGTACCCCATGGGAGCCGGCTTGAGGTGGACCGCCACGGCGGTGGAGCGGGGCAAGGAAAGGGCGCGCGAGGCGCTGGTGCTCGTCACCGTGGATCCTGGGCAGTCGGCCGTCCGCTCACCGGTGGCGGTCAACATGGTGCTGGACCGCAGCGCCAGCATGCGGGGGGCGCCCCTGGCGGCGGTGGTGTCCGCGGCGCGCCAGCTGGTGGACGAGGCGGGCCCGGAGGACTACCTCGGCCTGTGCCTGTTTGACCGCAACGCCGAGCAGCGCGTGAAGCTGTGCCCCATGGACGCGGAGGGCAAGACGCGGATGCGCGAGTCCCTCTCCCGGCTGACCACCGGCGGTGGGACGGCGCTGCACGCGGCGCTGCACACAGGGGCGGGGGAGTTGCTCCGCACGCTGCTGCCCGGGGTGAAGCAGCGCATGCTGCTGCTCACGGACGGGGAGCCCTCGGTGGGACCGGCCACGCTGGAGAACTTCCAGCGGCTGGGCGTCTCGCTCGCGGAGAAGGGGCTCAGCATCCACGCGCTCGGCGTATCGGACCACTACGTGCCGGACATCCTGCAGGCGCTGAGCGGCCCTTCCGGAACGCCTTTCGTCCACGTGAGCGACCCGGCCGGCGTGGGGGTGGCCATTGGCAGCGTCTTCTCCGCGCTCCGCGGGGAGGTGGCCATGGACGCGAAGATCCGCATCAAGCCCTCCGGCTTCGGCTCCATCCGGTGCATCCACGGCTACCCCACGCACCTGGAGGCCGGGGCGCTCGCGGTGCTGATGGGCTCGCTGACGGTGGGGCAGGTGCGCCGCGTGCTGCTCGGGGGGCCGGTGGCGGTGCCCACCTGGTCGCTCGGGCTCACCACCCGCGTGCGCACGCGCCAGCAGGACGAGGAGCAGGAGCTCTCGGTGCAGCGCGTGGAGCTGGAATCCAGCGAGGGCAAGCAGGTGCTCCGCGTGGTGGCCGAACTGGAGCTGGTGTCCGCGGAGGCGGCGGCCTGGGCGGCGCTGACGCGCAAGGACAAGCTTCGCTGCGGGGACCGCCTGCTGTCCGCCGAGGCGCGCGTGAAGGTGCTGGTGGCGCTGGGCGCGGACGCGTCCGAGGCCCAGCGCCACATGCAGCGGGTGCTGGAACTGCGCCACGCCTACGAGAGCGCCAGCTTCGACTCGTCCCTGGAGGACAAGGCCCGCCAGAGCGCCGCGCTCGCCGCGTCCCACACGGTGAGCCGCATCATGACCGCCCCGCCCGCCTTGTTCCGGCGCAACGCCGGCGAGTGAGCGGGTTCAGCGGGCCGGGGCCTGGGGCGGCGGAGCACCTTCGCCCGCCCAACCCACCAGCGCGTGGAGGGGCACGAGCAGCCGGTGTTCCCCCACCTGCAGCAGCAGGTCGAACGGCCCCACAGCCGCGAGCGGCAGCTCCAGCCGGAGGCCGTTGCGGAGCAGCAGCTGGAGCCTCTTGCCCGCGTGGTCGAGGAACGGGCGCGCGTCCGAGACGGGCCGCTTGTCCGGTTGGCGCTGCAGCGGCGCGGGGCGGGCAGCAAGGGCCTCCTCTCGCCCAAGCGCAGGCTGCAGCGCTTCCCAGGCGGCGGCAGGCCCCAGCGCCAGCAGCCGCAGCTTCTCCGCCCGCCCGCCCTGCGCAAAGGTGAGCTCCACCGGGGCCTCGGCGAGGAGCGTGTCGGTGCGGGTCTGCTCGGCCTCCACCACAGCCAGAAGCATCCCGGCGGAGACGGACTCGGCAAACCAGGCGGCCACCGCGTCGTTGGCGACCTGGGCGCGGGCGCTCTTGACCGCCTGCTTCCGCCCTGCCTTGTCGCGCCGGGCCTTCCACTCCTCCAGCGGGATGCCGGCCTGCGCCAGCCCGAACGCCTCCTGCAGCCCCAGCTCCGGGTGCCTGGCGAGCAAGGCATACGCCTCGTCGAAGCGCCGGGCCTCCTCGGCGTGCAGCTTCCGCCAGATCTTGCACGGCATCCGCCCCTCGAGCGCCCCGCGGGCAATGCGGACCGGCACCCGCTCGGTGCGGGCGAGCGCCTGCAGCTGCTCCTCGGTGGGTGGGGGGCGCGGAGGGCCTGCCCGTGGAGCGGGGCGTGGCCCCGGGCCGGGGCGCGTGGCCAGCCGCGGCCCGGGGGCACGGCCCGGCGA
>VGRA01000151.1 GCA_016875515.1 Deltaproteobacteria bacterium
GCAGGGCACGCATGGACGTTTGGAGCCCTAACAGGTTCGCAACGCACGTACAATCCCGGACCATGCGCATGGTGGGACTGACGGGCGGCATTGCCTCGGGGAAGAGCACGGTGTCCGCGATGCTCCGGGAGCTGGGTGCGGAGATCATCGACGCGGACCAGGTGGCGCGGGACGTGGTGGCGCCGGGGACGCCTGCGCTCGCCGAGATTTCCGAGCGCTTTCCCGGCGTGGTTTCCCCGGACGGGACGTTGGACCGCGCGGCGCTTGGGCGGCGCGTGTTCAGCTCCGACGACGACCGGGCGACGCTCAACGCCATCACCCACCCGCGCATCCAGGCAGCGGTGCAGGAGCGGACCGAGGCGCACAGGGCCCGGGGCGTCCCCCGCGTGGTGTACGACGCGGCGCTGCTAATGGAGAACGGCCTTCACGCGGCCATGGATGGCGGGGTGATCCTCGTGGCCGCCTCCGAGGACACCCAGCGCGCCCGCCTGGTGGCCCGGGACGGCCTCACGCCGGAGGAGGCCGAGGCGCGCATCCGCTCGCAGCTGCCGCTGGAGGCGAAGCGCCGTCATGCGAGGTGGGTAATTGAAAACGACGGTGACCTGGACAGCCTGCGGGCGCAGGTGGAGCGCACGTGGCGGGAGGTCACCGCGTGAGCCAAGGGACCTGGTTCGCCACGGGCTACCCCGGCCTCATCGCACGCCGCCTGGTGGCCCGCGCGGCAGAGGCGGCGCCGGGGGCGAGGATCTACGCCCTGGCCCATGCCCGGCAGCAGCGCGAGGCGCGGCGGGCCGCGGAGGCGGTCCCAGGGGTCCACGTTTTTGCAGGGGACGTGGCGGACGTCTTCCACCTGGCGGCGCTGGGAGAGGCCGGGGCGGCGGAGCTGGGGCGGATGAACGTGGACGGGACCCGCAACGCGCTGGAGTTGGCGCAGCAGTGCGGGCAGCTTCGCCTCTTCACCCATTTTTCCACCGCCTGCGCCTCCGGGGGCCGCGCGCACGTCATCGCCGAGGACGAACTGGAGATGGGACAGTCCTTCCGCAGCGCCTACGAGGAGACGAACTTCCGCGCCGTGCAGTGGGTCCGGCGCGCGGCGGCCCGGGGGCTGCCGGTGACGGTGGTGCGCCCCTCCTCCATGGTGGGCCTCGGAGAGGGCAGCAAGGCGGGTGCCTTCCGCGGCGAGTACCACCGGGCGCTGCTGGCGGTGACCTCCCCCCTCGCCTCGGGAGCTCCGCTGCCCGGTGACGGGCTGGTCCTCATTCCACGCGGTGCCGCTGGACTACGTGGTGCGCGCCGCCTTCGCGCCGTCGCGGGTTGCGCGGGCGGTGGGGCGCACCTTCCACCGGGTGGACCCGACGCCGGTCTCCGCACGGCGCGTGCACGAGCAGGTCGCGCGCCTGTCCGGGCGTCCCCTCCCGCGGTTCCAGTTCAGCCTCCCTGCGCACAGGCACAGGAGGCTCTCTTCTGAAGGATCCCCTCATCGAAGGCGCTTGAAGGCGGCGGGCTGAAGGATCAGGTTCCGCGGGATGCGAAAGCATCCCGTTGGAGCGGAGCAGGTGCAGTCCTTCGTGGAGTCTGTGGTGGGGGACGACATGCACGCCAAGCGCGTGCTGTCGGTGGCGAACGCGACGCTGGGCGTCATCCATGCCGCGTCGCTGGCGGTGAGCACCATCGGCCGCGTGCTGGCGCTGGCGCGGGGGCTGGAGCCGCGCCATTCGGTCAAGCAGGTGGACCGGTTGCTGTCGAACTCCCGGGTCGACGCCTGGGAGCTGTTCCCCTCGTGGGTGCCGATGGTGCTCGCAGAGAGGACCGAGGCGACGGTGGCGCTGGACTGGACCGACTTCGACAGGGACGACCTGGCCACGCTGTGTGCGTACCTGCTCACCAACCATGGGCGCGCCACGCCGCTGCTGTGAAAGACGGTGAAGAAGTCCGCCCTGGGCGGCCAGCGCAACGACGTGGAGGACCAGGTCCTGCAGCGGCTGAAGGACGTCCTCCCCGCGGGCGTGCGCGTCACGGTGCTGGCCGACCGCGGGTTCGGTGACACCGCGCTGTACAGGCTGCTCGGAGAGTTGGGCTTCGACTGCGTCGTTCGCTTCCGCGGCAACATCATCGTCGAGACCGAGGGGGGCGCCATCGAGGCGCAGGCGTGGCTGTCGAAGAGCGGCCGGGCGAAGCGGCTCGCGCGTCCACTCGTGACGCGGGACCGCGTGGAAGTCCCCGCCGTCGCCGTCGCGCGGGCGGCGCGCATGAAGGAGCCGTGGTGCCTGGCGACCAGCCTCGAGTCCCCCGCCGCGGACGTCATCAAGGACTACGGCCGCCGCTTCACCATCGAGGAGAGCTTCCGGGATGCGAAGGATTGGCGCTTCGGGATGGGCTTGTCAGCCGCCCGCGCCGGCGAGCCGGAACGCAGGGACAGGCTGCTGCTGGTGAGCGCCATGGCGGTGGCGCTGCTCACGCTCCTGGGGGCGGCAGCCGAGGCGTCCGGGCCGGACAAGACGCTCCGCGTGAACACGGTGAAGCGCAGGACCCACTCGCTCTTCAACCAGGGCGTCTACTTCTACGGCGCGCTGCCGATGATGAAGCAGCGCCGGCTCGAGCCCCTCATGCAACGCTTCGGCGAACTCGTCCGTGCCCAACCCTTCTTCCGAGACGTCTATGCCGTCCTGTGAACGAGGGGATGGCTCAGGGCTCTCTCCCCTTCCCTTGTTGGAGTGGCTGCGCGGCGGGAGCGGGGACGCGCGCGGACAAGTACACTGGCGCTCGTTCTACGGCTGCAGCGAGACGCTGGCGCTGCTCGCGGGAACGGGGATCCAGTGCCCGCCCGCCGAGATCTACCTGAAGGTGCTGCTCGAGTCCGTCCGCGAGCACCACCCGCGCGGCGCCCCGAAGCGCGAGCCGAACGATCCGCTGGATTCCCGCGGGGAGTGATGCACGCTGCGGATGGGGATCAGAAGGGCCAGAACGGCAACAGCTTCTTCTTCTTCGCGGCCAGCTCCGGGTGATCCGGCCGGAGCTTGAGGACCTCGGCGAAGGCCTTGTCCGCCAGCACCTCGCTGCCGCCGGCCTTCAGCGCCTTGCCCAGGACGAGGTGGGCCTCGGCGTCACGCGGGTTGAGTTCCACGGCCTTCTGCGCGAGCGCGCGGGAGATCTTCGGGTCCTCGTTGAGCTGAACGGACAGCAGCGCGGCGCGGAACGCGGAGCGCGCATGCTTCGGGTCCGCGGCGGAGGCGGACTTCCAGGCGGACAGCGCGGCGGGGAGATCCCCTGCCTTCTCCGCCGCCTCCGCGCGCGAGATCTCCGCCTTGGCCCGCTGCCGGTCCTGCAGGGCCTTCGCGTCCGACTCGATCTTGGCGAGCTCCGCGTTGGGCCCATCCACCTGGATGGCGATCTGCACCTCGGTGAACGCCACCGCGGCACGCCCCTCCGCGAGCGCCTTCTTCGCGGCAGACACGTGGTCTGCGGCCTTGGCCTTCTTCATGAGGTACGGATGGCGGGCCATGCGCGCGCGCCGCTCCGCCTCGCGCGGATCGCACGCGGGGAACAGCGCCGGGTTCTGCGCCTTGTACTTCTCGCGCAGCTCCGGCTGGGTGAGCGTGCGCTCTGCCTCGGCCAGCTTCCGCACGATCCGGTCCAGCTTGGGCCGGAAGTTCCCCAGGTTCTTGCCCTGGAATGCGTCCAGGTTGAACCGCTTGCTCCGCTCCTCGTGCGCCGACTTCACCTCGTCCGGTGCCGCGCCGTTGCGCGCGCCCAGGACGGCAAAGAGGTTCATCCCCTCCAGCGCAGCGTCGAAGTCGAAGATGTCGGCGCGCAGCTGGGGGTCCAGGTCCACGGCCTCGGCCATGGCCGCGGCGCGGGAGGGGCTGTTGATGACCGTAAAAGCCATGAGCAAGAGGCTACAGCGCCGCCTCGACGATGGCGACAGCCTCGTCCAGCTGCGCCTCCGTCACGGTGAAAGCGGGGGCGAAGCGCAGGGTGCGCTCGCCAGCCAGGTTGAGGATGAGCCCACGCTCGCGGATGCGCGCCAGGGCGGGGGCCGCTTCCTCTGCCAGTTCCACGCCCACGAGCAGCCCCTTCCCGCGGACCTCCTTCACCTTGGCCGGGTGGCGCGCCTGCACCGTGAGGAGGCCCGCGACGAGGTGCGAGCCCAGCCGCGCCACCTGCTCGAGCATGGACGGGGCGGTGCACAGCTCCACGGCGCGGTTGGCCACCGCGCACCCCAGCGGGTTGCCGCCGTAGGTGCTGCCGTGGCTGCCCGGCCCGAGCGTCGCGGCCACCTTCTCCCGCGCCAGCACCGCGCCAATGGGGAAGCCGTTCCCCAGCGACTTGGCGGAGGAGATGGCGTCCGGGAGGATGCCCTCGTGCTGGAAGGCGAACGCCTTGCCGGTGCGCCCCATGCCGCTCTGGATCTCGTCCACCAGCAGCAGCAGGCCGTGCTCGTCACAGAGCGCTCGGAGCGCCTTGAGGAACCCCTCCGGCGCGGGCTTCACCCCGCCCTCCCCCTGCACCGGCTCCACCAGGACCGCCGCGGTGTGCGGCCCCACCAGCCGGCGGACGGACTCCAGGTCTCCGTAATCCGCGTACACAAAGCCGGCGGGGAGCGGATCGAACCCCTTCTGGTACTTGGGCTGGCCGGTGGCGGTGAGCGTGGCCAGCGTGCGGCCGTGAAAGGACTGCTGGAAGCAGATGATCTCGTGGCGGGCGGGGCGGCCGCTGTCGTCCATGAACTTCCGCGTCAGCTTGATGAGCCCCTCGTTGGCCTCCGCGCCGGAGTTGCAGAAGAAGGCGCGGTCCAGGCCGGACAGCGCCGTGAGCCGGGAGGCGAGCTCGATCTGCTGGGCGATGTAGGTGCCGTTGGAGACGTGCCACAGCGTCTCCGCCTGGGCCTTGATGACGGACACCAGCTCCGGGTGGCAGTGGCCGAGCGCGCACACCGCCACGCCGCCAATGAGATCCATGTACCGCTTCCCCTCCACGTCCCACACGTAGACCCCCTCGCCGCGGACGGCGACAATGGGCGCCTGCTTGTAGTTGGGGACCAGGACGTGCTTGGCGCGGTCCATCCACTCGGCAGAGGAGAGTTTCTCGGCGGTCGGGTGCATGTCGTCTCCTCCTACTGCTTCGCCGCCCCGGACTCCACTGGGTCCATTAGAGGATGTACTTGCTCAGGTCCTCGTCCTTGACCAACTCGGCCAGCCTGGTGCGGACGTAGCCGGCGTCCACCTGCACGTCGCGCTTATCGGCCGGCAGATCAGACGCGGAGAAGGAGATGTCGTCCAGCACGCGCTCCAGCACGGTGTGCAGCCGCCGCGCGCCGATGTTCTGGCTCCGCTCGTTCACGAGCTGGGCCAGCCGCGCCATCTCCTCCAGCGCGTCGTCGGTGAAGTGTAGGCGGACCCCCTCGGCGGCAAGCAGCGCCTGGTACTGGCGGATGAGCGAGCTCTTTGGTTCGCGCAGGATGCGGACGAGATCCTCGCCCGTCAGCGGATCCAACTCCACCCGGATGGGGAAGCGCCCCTGGAGCTCCGGGATCAGGTCCGAGGGCTTGCTCACGTGGAACGCCCCGGCGGCGATGAACAGGACGTGATCGGTCTTCACCGGGCCGTACTTGGTGTTGACGGTGCTGCCCTCGACGATGGGGAGGAGATCCCGCTGGACGCCCTCGCGCGAGACGTCTGGGCTGCCCACCCGGCCCCCCTCGCGGCCGGCGATCTTGTCGATCTCGTCCAGGAAGACGATGCCGCCTAACTGCGCGCGCGTCACCGCGTCCCGCGTCACGCGATCCATGTCCACCAGGCGCTGCGCCTCGTCCTCTTCCAGGGCCTTGAGCGCCTCGGGGACGCGCAGCCTCCGGCGGCGGGAGCGCTGTGCCCCGGGCATCTGCTTTAACAGCTCCTGGAGGTTGGCCCCCATCTCCTCCATCCCCGGGATGACGAAGCCCCGGATGCCCGGCCCGCCGGACTCCTGCAGCTCCACCTCGACTTCCTGGTCATCCAGCGTCCCGGCGCGAATCTGCGAGCGCAGCTTTTCCCGCTCGGCGGCGCCCATGCTGGGTGCCGCAGGAGGAGGCGGCGGCGGAGCAAAGCCGAACGGACCCCGCGGTGGCGGCGGGGTGGACGGACCGCGCCCGGACAGCAGCTCCATCAAGCGGTCCTCGGCCAACTCCGCCGCGCGCACGCGGACCTTCTCCAGCTCCTCCGTTCTCACCAACGAAATGGACGCCTCCACCAGGTCCCGGACAATGGACTCCACGTCCCGCCCCACGTAGCCCACCTCGGTGAACTTGGACGCCTCCACCTTGATAAACGGCGCCTGCGCCAGCCGTGCCAGCCGGCGGGCGATCTCGGTCTTCCCCACGCCGGTGGGTCCAATGAGGATGATGTTCTTCGGGGTGATGTCCTCGCGGAGGTCCGCCGGGGCCGCCTGGCGCCGCCAACGGTTCCGCATGGCAATGGCAACGGCGCGCTTGGCCTCCCGCTG
>VGRA01000152.1 GCA_016875515.1 Deltaproteobacteria bacterium
CCGAAAACATCGCCCTGCTGATGAACTCCCGAGGTGCGGACAAGAAAAAACCCCCAGTTTTCACTGGGGGTTTCTTGGAGCGGGAAAAGGGATTTGAACCCTCGACCCTCGCCTTGGCAAGGCGATGCTCTACCACTGAGCTATTCCCGCGTCTGCGCTGCGACTGCGTGCTGCCGAGAGCGGGCGGGCAGGTACCTCCGGTTCCCCCCGCCGTCATGCCCCGGGTTTCAGGCCTGCCCCGGGGCGCCTCCCGCCGGGGACGCAGCGGCCGCCCCCCGCCCTTCCAGCACCCGGAAGAAGGCCCGGAAATAGTTCACCATGGAGATGACCGAGAACACCGCGGAGGCGTAGATGCACACCCGCCCCACCGTGTTGAAGTTGACCGGCCCCCTCCACACGCCGAAGTCCAACACATGCGTGTAGTGCGTGCACAAGGCGATGATCCCCACCAACTGCAGGCTGGTCTTCCACTTCCCCTCCTGCCCCGCCGCGATCACCAGCCCCTCGCTCGCAGCGATCTGCCGGAGCCCGTTCACGATGAGCTCCCGGGCCAGCAGCACAATGGTGATCCACGCCGGGATCCGCCCCAGCTTCACCATCATCACCAGCGCCGCCATCACGATCAGCTTGTCCGCCAGCGGGTCCAGGAACTTTCCCGTCACCGTCACAAGGTTCCACTTCCGCGCCAGGTACCCGTCAATGATGTCCGTCACCGACGCCACCACGTACAGCATGGCCGCCATCAACGAGTACCAGGGGTCCGCGTCGTACGTGAACCAGACGAAGAGGGGGATGACCAGTATCCGCCCCACCGTCAGCATGTTCGGCAGGTTCCAGAACTCCTGCAGCAGCACGGACTGCTTCCGCCCGGCCCGCTTCGCTGCGCGCCGCGCCGCCTTCTCCGCACGCTTGCGCTCCTTCGCCTCCCGCTTCAGCTGCCGCTTCGTCTCCGCGTCCACTCGCCTCTCCCCGCCCTAGTTCCCCGCGGCGGCAGCCCCACCGGGGGCCTCCGCCTGCGCCTGGGCCGCTTCCGGCGGAGCCTCGCCCTGCAGCTGCACCTTGTACTGCCGGTACAGCCCCAGCACTTTCTTCACGTACGCCTGCGTCTCCGCGTAGGGCGGCACCTTCCCCCCGTGCTTCCGCACCGCCTCCGGCCCCGCGTTGTAGGCGGCAATCATCTTCACCATGTTCCCCTCAAAGGTGTTTGCCAGTACCCGCAGGTAGCGCGTCCCCCCTTCAATGTTGTCCCGCACCCCGAAGATGTCCTTCACGTACATCTCCTGCGCCGTGCCGGGCATCAGTTGCATCAGCCCCGAGGCCCCCTTGTTCGACAGCGCCATGGGGTTGAAGTTGCTCTCAGCGTGCATGATGGCCCGCACCAGCGCCCGCGGTATCCGGTAGCGCGTGGCCGCAACATCAATCATCCGGTTGAACTCCCCCAGGTCCGTCTTCGCCCGGGGGATCACCACCTCGGCCGACTTCGCCGGCGCCGCGGAGAACGTGCCCTGCAGCTTGCGCGCCTTGCGGCCGGACGGCTGCACGTTCGTGTACACGATGGTCCCGTCCGCCTCCGTGTACGTGTACACCCCGTCCGCGCACAGCCCCGTTGCGGGCAGCGCAATGCACAGCACGGCCAGGAGTGGACGAATTCGGAACACGGGACGACCACCATAGTTTCCGCCCCCCTGCGCCTCAAGGAATGCGGCTTGTCCCCGGCAGCGGCGTCCGTTAGGCCTAGCTCCCATGGAGCAGTCGTTCGACTTCCTCGTGCTCGGCGGCGGCGTGTCCGGCCTCTCGTTCGCCCTCAAGGCGGCCGCCCACGGCAGCGTGGCCGTCCTCACCAAGCGTGCTCGCGGCGAGTGCAACACCGTCTATGCCCAGGGCGGCATTGCCGCCGTGCTCGCCCCGGACGACGACTTCGAGGCCCACATCCAGGACACCCTCACCGCCGGGGCCGGCCTGTGCCACCGGGACGCCGTGGAGGCCACCGTCCGGGACGGCCCCGCCCGCATCCGGGAGTTGGTGAAGCTGGGCGCCGGCTTTGACCGCAGGCAGGACGGCGAGTGGGACCTCACCCGCGAGGGCGGCCACAGCAAGCGCCGCGTCATCCACGCCGGGGACATCACCGGCCGGGAGCTGGAGCGCGCCCTGCTTACCGCCTGCGACGAGCAGCCCCACATCCAGTTCTTCCCGGATGCCACCGCGTTGGACCTCGTGCGGGACCGCGCCCCCCCGGGCGGCCGCGTGCTCGGGGCCTACGTCCTCCTCCCGGACGGCAAGGTCCACACCTTCATCGGCGGCACCACGGTGCTCGCCACCGGCGGCGCCGGGAAGGTGTACCTGTACACGTCCAACCCGGACGTGGCCACCGGGGACGGCGTGGCCATGGCCTTCCGCGCAGGGGCGCGCGTGGCCAACATGGAGTTCTACCAGTTCCATCCCACCTGCCTCTTCCACCCGGAAGCCAAGAGCTTCCTCATTTCCGAAGCGCTGCGCGGCGAGGGGGGGCTTCTCCGGCTCAAGAGCGGCGATCGCTTCATGGAGCGCTACCACCCGCTGCGCGAGCTGGCCCCCCGGGACATCGTGGCCCGCGCCATTGACGCGGAGCTCAAGCGCACCGGCAACGACTGCGTCTTTTTGGACATGACCCACCTGGGGCGCGCCTTCGTCATGGAGCGCTTTCCCAACATCTACGCCACCTGCAAGGAGTTCGGCGTGGACATGGCGGTGCAGCCCATCCCCGTGGTGCCGGCTGCCCACTACATGTGCGGCGGCGTGGTGACGGACCTCCACGGCCGCACGGACGTCCCCGGGCTGTATGCCATCGGGGAGGTGTCCTGCACGGGGCTGCACGGCGCCAATCGGCTCGCCTCCAACTCGCTGCTGGAGGGGCTGGTCTTCGGCCACCGTGCGGCCGCGGCAGCCGCCACGGAGGTGAAGGAGCGCCGCGGCCTCTCGACGCCACCGCACCGGCCCTGGGATCCCGGCGCCGCCGTGGCCTCGGACGAGTCCGTCGTCGTCACCCAGAATTGGGACGAGGTGCGCAGGCTCATGTGGAATTACGTGGGCATCGTCCGCACGGACAAGCGGCTGCAGCGCGCCCGCCGCCGCCTGGAGATGCTGCGCGAGGAGATCCGCGACTACTACTGGAGGTTCGAGGTGACGCGGGACGTGGTGGAGCTGCGCAACATCGCGGACGTGGCGTGGCTGATCGTGGAGTGCGCAGCCCGCCGCCAGGAGAGCCGCGGCCTGCACTTCACCCTGGACTTCCCCGAGCGCGGCAACGACGCCACCGCGCAGGACACCGTGGTCCGCAAGGACGGCGCGTGACGCTGCGCCGCGGCCAGGTGATGGACGCACCGTGGGATGAGGCCGGCGCCCCGCCGCCCTCTCCCCGCAGCCCCCTCCCCGGCCTCCGCTGGCCCCTGGTCTCGTGGACGCTGCTCGGCGGCAGCGTGCTCGCCACGCTCGCGTCCATGCAGCAGCCGGAGCTGGTGCAGCGGACCGCGCTCTACGGCCCCTCCGTGGAGGCCGGGCAGTGGTACCGCCTGCTGTCCACGGTGTTCATGCACGGCAACCTGCTGCACCTGTTCATGAACATGTCTGCCGTCTACACGCTGGGCATCCAGCTGGAGCGCGCGGTGGGAAGCCTCCGCACCCTGTACGTCTCCTCCGCCTCGGCGCTGGGGGCCGGCGCCTTCGTCCTGCTGTTCGGCTACGGCCTGCCCACCGTGGGGGCCTCGGGCGTGCTGTGCGGGTTCCTGGGGGCCATGCTGCCCATTGCCACCCGCGCGGGGCGGCGGTGGATCTGGACCACGGTGCTGCAGATTGCCCTCGTCTCGCTCTTGCCCATGGTCTCCTGGCAGGGCCACCTGGGGGGCTTCGCCTTCGGCTTCGTCGCCGGGCTGCTGCTGCGGCTGCCGCGGCAGCTGTTCCTGCCGCTCTCGGTGGCGCTGTTGTCCGGCGTGGCCGCCGTCACGGTCTGGTCCTCCGGGCAGCAGGGGCGCTTCTCCGTGGGGCAGCGGCGGTGATGCGCGGCGCCTTGGCTTGACGAGTACCCGGCGGTGGTGGCACGCAGCGGCCGACTCCAGGACGGGACCCCATGGCCAAGCTGATGATCGTGGAAGACGAGCCGGACCTCGCCGACCTGCTCGCCTACAACCTCGAGTCTGATGGCCACGAGGTGACCCTTGCAGCTACGGGGGCGGCGGCGTTGCAACGTGCGCGGGAATGTTCCCCGGACGCGGTGCTGCTGGACCTGATGCTGCCGGACGTCTCGGGGGCAGACGTGGCCCGCCAGCTCCGGACGCTGCCCTCGCCGCCAGCCGTGTTGATGGTCACGGCACGCGGGACCGAGGCAGACCGCATCGGCGGGTTCGAACTGGGCGCCGACGACTACGTCGTCAAGCCCTTCTCGGTGAGGGAACTGCTGATGCGCGTGCGCGCGGTGCTGAGGCGGCGCAGCGCCGGGACGAGCCCGGGGCTGCAGCAGGCCCCCATCACGGTGGACGTGAAGCGCCACGAGGCCCGCGTCTACGGAGAGCCGGTGACGTTGACGGCGCTCGAGTTCCGCTTGCTCAAAACGCTGGTGGCGCGGGAAGGACGGGTGCAGACGCGGGAGGTGCTGCTGCAGGACGTCTGGGGCATCCAGGCCGACATCTCCACCCGCACCGTGGACACCCACATCAAGCGGCTCCGGGAGAAGCTGGGGCCGGCGGGGGACTGCGTGAAGACGCTCCGCGGGGTGGGCTACCGACTGGAGTTCGGACGGTGAGCGCCCCGTCGGAGGTAGGGCCCGGGGCGTTGTCTGCCGTGCTGGACGGGATGGAGGAGGGGCTGTGGCTGACGGACGCGGAGGGCCGCGTCACGCACCACAACCTGGCCCTCAAGGAGCTGCTGTTCGCGGGCCAGGAGCTGCGGGGGCGGCACCCGAGCGAGCTGGTAGCCAGCGACCCGTTGGCTGCCGCGGTGGACCGCGCCTGCACCGCCGGAGAGGGCGCCCGGCTGGAACTGCGCCTGGACGGCCTCCGCCCGCGGGTCCTGCAGGTGTCCGTCCGGCCGCTGGTCCATGAGGGCGGGGGCAGCTTTGCGCTCTTCCATGACGTGACGGAGCTGCGCCACCTGGAGAAGGTCCGGACCGACTTCGTGGCCAACGTCAGCCACGAGCTGCGGACCCCCATCACCGCCATCCGTGGCTACGCCGAGACGCTCCGGGACGGCGCCTTGATGGACGCCCACCATGCCCCGCGGATGGTGGACATCATCTTCCGGCAGTCCGAGCGCCTCGCGGCGCTGGTGGAGGATCTCCTGGAGCTCTCCCGGCTCGAGGCCAACGAGCTGCAGCTGGAGCCGGTCCGGGTCCCCGTCCGCGAGGCCACCCTCCGCGTGCTCGAGGTGGTCCGCCAGCGAGCGACGGGGAAGGAGATCCACTTCGAGGTTCACTTGGACGAGACCGTCTGCGCCTGGGCTGACGAGCGCGCGGTGGAGCAGGTGCTGCTCAACCTCCTGGACAACGCGGTCAAGTACACCGCCCCCGGTGGGCAGGTGCGGATTGACGGACACTGCGCAGGGGAACGCGTGGTCGTCTCCGTGCAGGACAGCGGGCTGGGGATCGAGGAGAAGTACCTGCCCCGCCTCTTCGAGCGCTTCTACCGGGTGGACAAGGGGCGGAGCCGGGAGATGGGGGGAACGGGGCTGGGGCTCTCCATCGTGAAGCACCTGGCGGTGGCCATGGGAGGGGACGTCGGCGTGACGAGCGCGCCGGGCGTGGGCAGCACCTTCTCCGTGACGCTGCCCTCCCCCCGCTAAGGCGTGCGGGGAGAAGTCACATGGATGTCACGTGGGCGCGCGGGTCCTGCCACGTGGCCGCGGCAGGCTGCGCCGCCCATGGACTCCACCTTCACCTACAGGCTCGTCGTGGTTCCCCCTGCCGCTGTTCCCCGCCCCACCCGGTGGACGGCCTGGCTCGCCCAGTTCGTGAGGGCGTACCGGGCAGTCACGCCGCTGTACCGGGTGAAGTGACCCGCGGCCGGTGCTCACCCGTCATTGTTGCCAACTTGTCACCTGGACGCCGCGCCCGCGCCACACGCCCACGGCACCCTTCACCTCCATGAACTCCACCCCGTCCCCCCTTCCGGGCCTGCTGGTGCGCTGATGGCACGCCTCCTGGCCCACTGCTCGGACTTGCACCTTGGCCGCCCCGGCGCGGACGCGGCCGCCCGCGCGCTGTGCGCCACGCTCCTGGACGCCGGGGTGGACCACATGCTCATCACCGGGGACATCACCCAGTCTGGCCGGGGGCAGGAGTTCGCCCAGTTCCTGGAGATCTTCGCCGCCTTCTGCGGGCGCATGACGCTGGTCCCGGGAAACCATGACCGCATCGGCGGCGGCGTGGCGCACCACATGATGCCGGGGGGCGCGCGCGTGGCGGTGGACACGCCCCCTGGCCTCTACATCGTCCGGGTGGACTCGTCCG
>VGRA01000153.1 GCA_016875515.1 Deltaproteobacteria bacterium
CCGATTTCAAGGACCGCCAGCGGCGCGAGCAGGGCCCACGTGCTCCAGGCGCCGCTCGGTCCCTCCGCGGACAGCTCCACGCAGCGGCCTTTCCACGACGGCGGCCCCGGCTCGGAGGCCTGGAGCAACTCCAGCGCGGTCATCAGCGCCTCACCCGGGCGGGGCTGCAGCCAGCCCGCACGCGCCGCAGAGGCGCTGCCCAGCGTGTCCTTCGCGCAGGCCCACGCTGCCACCTTCCCGCCTGCATCCCGGAGCGGGGCCACGTCCCAGCAGGTCCATGCCGTGTCCATGCCGCGGCCCATGACCCGCCAGTCGCAGACGTGGTGGACCTCCCCGGGCGAGAGGGCGAGCTCGCTCCACGTCACCGGCGCCCGGGCGTTGGACCAGCCGGGCAGGGCCAGGGACACGGAAGCAATGACCAGGGGGGTGAGGGCGTGCTCCACCTGGGCCGTCGCAAAGCGAAATCCCATCTGCATCTACGCTAGCACGCCCACAGGGATGAGCATGAGGGGCAGGGACACCAGGAAGGCCACGCCCGTACCCATCGGCCCGTCTCCGAACGAGGCGAGCACCGGGCGCACCGCCGACAGCTCCGCCCACACCCCCCGTGCAGCAGCACGGCCGGGAGCAGGTAGAGCCACAGCCGGCGCGAGAAGGCCAGCGGTGGCGCGGCGGCGAGCTCCTCTGCCTCGCGGCGCTGGAACCGCTGTTGTGGCGTCTCGCCGGGGGCGTTCGTGTCGGTCACCTGTACCTGCCCATGGGCGGAAACTTGTGGTCAACCACGGCGAGCCCCACCTCCACCACGGCGAGCACGCACAGCAGCACCCACCGGACGCCAGCGGGGAGCGAGGCGAGGCTGTCAGGCAGTCCTGTCGTCCATCCATCCCGCAGCACCTCCGGCATCCCGGGGAGGCACAGCAAGCCGAGGGTCCACTCAAAGGGTCAGAACACGTGGTGCTGCTGTGCGTCCGAGACGTGGTGCGCCTCCATGACGCGCAGGAGGCGTCGGGTTGCGGCGAACGACACAGGCAACATGACGGCGAGGACCGCGGTGGTGCCAGTCACGCCGGTGCCCAGCCATGGCAGCAGCCCATGCGCAACCACCCCGCCCACCAACAGCACGCCGCGCAGCCCCGCGGCCATGAGCGCGTAGAGCCCCACCTGGCGCCGGGGCGTCAGCGGCTGCCACCGGGCCCGGCGCTCGCTCTCGCGCCTGCAGCGCTCCAGGTACTTCGCCGTGGGGAAGGGGCGCGTCACGCGGCCTCGGCGCGGTCGCGCGGCAGGGAGAAGGAGAAGGTGGCGCCGCCCCCAGGGGTGGGGGCGTAGGCAATGCGCCCGCCGTGCGCCTCGATAATGCGCTGCACCACGGACAGGCCCAGCCCCGTGCCGGACGGGCGCGTGGTGAAGAACGGGCGGAACAGCTTCTCCTCGTCCCCCGGCTTCACGCCGCGGCCGTGGTCCACGATTTCCAGGTGCACGCGTCCGGCCTCGCCCCGCCACCGCACCGCCACCTGCTGGGAGCCCGCCTCGAACGCGTTGCCCATCAGGTTGGACAGTGCGCGGTGGAGCAACTGCGGGTCACACACCAAATCTCCGCCGTCTCCCTCCACCTTCACCTCGGCCCCCCGGGCGTCCTCGTGCGCCGCGCGAGCGGCGGTGACCGCGTCCTCCACGATGTCCGCGAGTAACGCCTTCACCGGCCGCGGGGAGAGGGGCCGGACGAAGTCCAGAAGGTCGTCCACCAGGCGCCTCAGCCGGTCTGCCTCCTCCTCCACCAGCTTCAGCAGGGGCAGCGAGCCCTCCGCACGGGTGGACAGCTCCCGGCGCAGCGCCGGCAGGACGTTGAACATCACGGCCACCGGGGTGCGCACCTCGTGGGCCACCGTGGCGGACAGCTCGCCCAGGGCCGCGAGCCGCTCGCGCTTCACCAGTTCCGCCTGCGCCTCCTGCAGTTGGTGGGTGGCTGCCTGCAGGTCGCGCGCGTTGTCCACGAAGCGGTCGGACAGGCGGGTGCCCGCCACGATGACGAGCGCCAGGAAGGACAGGTCCAGCAAGTAGGGGGTCCTCACCTGCTGCGCGAACGCGAGCGAGTCGTTGATGCCCGCGGACAGCGCCAGGGCGCTCCCGGCGAACAGCGCCCAGCCGCCCGCACGCCCCGCGCGCAGGAATTCCACCGCGCGCCAGGTTGACCACGCCATCAGCAGCAGGAAGAGCAGGCCGAACAGTTCGCCCACCCGCGTGGGCACCCCGTCCCGGTACACCAGCCCGCCCCAGGCCTGGCGTGCCTGGACGGCCGGACGCACCGCCAGGCCGGGAACGAGGCACAGCCCTCCCGCCGCGATGACGACGACGGCGAAGATCCGCTCCGCGCGGCTGAAGCGGCGTCCCTCCTCGCCCACCAGGTACAGCATCCACGCCACCCCGAAGAAGGGTGCCACCGCCAGCGCCACCATGGAGAAGGCCACCCGCACCCGGTCCGGCATGTCGAAACCGAGGTGGCTGTTGGACGCACCGAAGACGGCCGCCGCGAGGGAGGCCCGCGCGTACCACTTCAGGTGGGCGGAGGCCGGGCCCCGGGCCAAGGAGCGCCCGACGGCCGCAAACAGCAGCCCCACCACCATGGCGATGACGGAAGGAAGTCCCTCGAGTCCCATGACGTGGGCGGGGTTTACCACCACAATGGCGGCGTGCCTCGCTCCACGTGGACGTCCGTGCTGCCGCTTCTCTGCTGCTGCGCCCCGCCGCCCGAGCCCGCCCCGGCGGACCTGGCGGAGAACCTGCGCTGGCACTGGCTGCGCGCCGCCGACGCGGAGGACGCCGTCCTCCTGGACGGGCTGGCTGCGCTCTCCGCCGCGGCGAAGGCGGAGGGCCGCGCGCAGCCGCTGAAGGGCCAGCTGCCGCTGCGGCTGCGGCGGGAGGACCTGCGCGCGGTGGGGCTGCAAGACGGCGAGGACCCGGCGCGCGCGCGCGGGCTCTTGCTGCTCCATCCGCTCCCGGGCTGCACGCTCTCCACGGTGGCCCCGCTGCTGTCCTCGGCCACCCAGGCGGTCCACCCGGACCTGTATGACGCCTACGCCCGCGTGTTCGACGGGGACGAGGCGGCCTTCCTGGACGGGCGCGCGCAGCGGCTGGGCTGGGACGCGCAGTTCCAGGCCCGCCTGCCGGTGGAGGACCGCTACACGGCGAACGTGCGGGGCGAACTCCGGCGCGTGGCGGGGCGGGCGCTCGTCCAGCGCAGCTGGCTGCGGGGGCCGGCCACCTTCGGCGAGGGGAGCGGCAGCCGCTTCCCGCAGGACTACGGCGTGGAGCTGTTCTTCGAGGCGCCGTCTGGCCGGCTGTTCCACGCGCTCGCCGCGTGGCGGGAGCTGCACGTGGGCTCGCTGGGGCTGTCCACCGAGGACGACGCCGTATTCGCCCCCATGCTGGACCGGCTGGTGGAACTGGACGCGGAGCTGGGCCGCGCCTGCGGCGGCTAGCGCCGGCTAACGCAGCCGGCGCGCGGAGAGCTCCGCCTGGGACATCTGGCCGTCCGGCCGGATGACCTCCATCTGCTCCAGCTCCTCCTCGAGCGAGATGCTCCACTCCGTCATGGCCGCCTTCACGTACTCGGCCGCGGCGCGCTTCTCCGGCTTCTTGAGCAGCGCCCCCAGCTTCTCCAGGCCGGTGCGCAGCTGCTTGATGCCGGCCACGGCAATCTGCTCCTGGAACTTGAGGGCCAGCGGGCTGTTGGCCTTGAGCAGCCGCTCGAAGTCGTCCCGCCCCAGCTCCAGCACCACCGCGGGGCCCTTGGCCCGCATGGAGGCGGAGCGCGGCTGCTTGTCCACCAGCGCCACCTGGCCCACGAGCGTCCCCGGCGGCATGGTGGCCAGCAGGCGGGCCCCCTCCGTGCCCGCCTTGATGACGTCCAGCGCGCCGGAGATGAGCAGGAAGCAAGACGCGCCCGGCTGACCCTCCTGGCAGACCATGGCGGCCGGTGGGAAGGCGCGCTCGCGCGCCACGGAGATGAGGGTGGAGAGGTCCGCGTCGGAGAACTCCTTCATGGACGCGAAGCTGCGGAGGGTGGCGACGGAGACGCTCATGTGTTGCCCTTGAACCTGTCCAGGAAGCTCTTGAAGCCAGACACCAGCGCCTCGCCCGCGCTCTTCTCCTCGGCCACCCCGGGGCGCATGGCGCTGATGACCTGGGACTTGCCTGGGGGGGCGGGGGATGGCTTCGGCGCGGCAGCCGCGGCGGAGGGCAGCTTGGTGCCGGGGGCCAGGTCCTTCTCCAGCCGCTCGTTCACCTCGCGCAGCCGGCGCGTCACCTCGCGGATGACCTGCCCCACGATGGCGGCGTTGGCCGCCGGGGCCAGCTCGCGCAGCTCCGTGAGCGCGTCCCGGTTCACCTCCAGCACCGTCGTCTTGACGGTGGCCACCACCGAGGCGGAGCGCGGCGCCGGGTCCACGCAGGCCATCTCCCCGAGCATCCCGCCCGGCCCCACGGTGGCAATCTCCTTATGGTCCAGCCGGACGGAGAGGTTGCCATCCATCACGATGGCCATCTTGTCCCCGGTGGAGCCCTGGTCGTAGAGCGTCTCGTTGGCCACCAGCGTCTTGCCCCGGACGCAGGTGAGGACCTCGTCGCAGTCCTGGTCGCTCAAGGCGACAAATATCTTCACGCGCCGGAGCGCGGCGCGGCGGCTTTCCTGTGGCGTCATGATGGGAGGGACGTTCTCACGGAGTGGGGGGGGACGTCATCTCGCCGGGCGGCGCTCGGCGGCTACTTGGTCAGCACGCGGGTGAACTCCACGTTCCCCGCCGCGTCAACGAACTCCGCCTTCAGCGTGTTGCCCCGCACCTCCACCCAGAGGAAGCCCACGGTGTCCCGGGTGAAGAGGGCCGGGTTGTTGTTGTGCAGCGTGGTGGTGGAGGCCCCGGCCCCGGACACCACCAGCTCCGTACCGGCGCAGCGGACGTCCAGCCACTGGCGGCTGTGGTCATGCCCTGACAGGGAGAGGTCCACCTTCCCGCACAGCACGTCCTCGAAGAAGTCCTTCACGTTCTCGCCGTTGACGATGGGCACCCACCGCACGCCGTCGTAGTTACCCGCGTTGCCGTGCTCGCCGTTGCTCTTGTACGGGTGGTGGCCGAGCGAGATTTTCCAGGTGGCGGTGGACTGCTGCAGCCAGCCCTTCAGCGCGCTGCGCTGAGCAGACACCGAGGTGAACATGGCCATGTTGGTGTCGGTGGCGAAGAACTCCACGTTGCCGAAGGCGAACCGGTAGTACTCCGCCGGCATGCGCCACTTGGTGGAGCGCGCGGTGTACTGCACCTCGTAGGAACCGGCCCCGAAGTTGGTGCCCGCGCCGTTGGCGCCGTAGTCGTGGTTGCCCAGCACCACGAAGAACGGGAAGTTGAGGTTCGCGTAGGGCAGCTCGAAGTGGGACTGGAAGAGCGGGTCGTTCGCCGAGCCGGCGCCGGACGGGTAGATGTTGTCCCCGAGCAGCACCGCGAAGTCGCACCCGGACTGCTGACACTTCTGCTGCATGGCGGCGGCCACGGCGTACTGGTCCGCGTTGGCCTTGCCCGTGTCCCCCAGCGCCACGAAGCGCACCGGCGTCCCGGCGTCCAGCTCCGCGCCGGCGTCCGGCGCGCCCGCATCCGGCGTCCCTGCGTCCGGCGTCCCTGCGTCCGGAAGGCTGCCCGCGTCTTCTGCCGCTGCCCCGCCGTCCGCAGGGGCGGGCACGGCGGCGTCGGGCGCCGCGCTGCCGGCGTCCTCCTCGGGAGGGACCTGGATGGGGGGCGCGCCACAGGCGGAGAACCACGCGGCGCACGCCAGCGCCAACGGGAAGCGGGGCGTCGTAACCATGCGCACCACCCTACCCGGAAACGACAACGCCCGGACAGTCCGTGCCTGTCCGGGCGCAGGTGTGGAGCCCGTCGCGGGCGGGCGGACGTTACATCCCGCCGCCGATGAGCTTCGACATGGCTGCCATGGGGTTGGAGGCCTGGAACGAGTCCTTGAAGAGGTCGATCTGCGGCATCTGCTTGCCGCCCTGACCGCCCTCATCACCGCCCTTGCCGTCGATGAGCCCCACCAACTTCCCCACGAGCCCGCCAATCATCCCGCCCGCAGGCCCACCCAGGAGGGAGCCCAACATGGGTGCCGCCTGCCCGATGATTCCGCCGATGTTCATGCATGACAACCGTCCTTTGTAGGAAGGTGCGAAAGCCGCACCCTGCATGACGGGATGTTCGGCGGGAGGGGGCGGAGAGTTTCCACATGGATTGGGACTCGTTGATCCAAGAACTCGAGGGCTGGGCGGTGCTGGCCCCCGGTGCGGCCGCGGCCGAGGCGGCGCGGCTTCAGGGCATCCGCCACGGCCTGACGCCCCGGCGGCAGAGGCGGCTCGCAGCGCTCCAGCGGCTCGGTCAGCGCCTGCCTGCCGCGCCGGAACACGCCGCGGTGGACTTTCCCGTGGTGGCCTCG
>VGRA01000154.1 GCA_016875515.1 Deltaproteobacteria bacterium
ACGCCCAGTGCGGCGACCAGGCCTGCATCAACGGCCAGTGCGGCGCGTGCAGCGCGGACGCCCAGTGCGGCGCGGGCGAGAAGTGCTGCAACGGCGCCTGCGTGAAGGGCTCCTGCTGTGGCCCCGGGGATTGCCCCGGGATGACGGCGGTGTGCACCAACAACAGCTGCGAGGCGTGCAACACCAACCTGGACTGCGGCGCCGGGAAGCGGTGCTGCGGCGGCGGCTGCAAGGCGGGCGACTGCTGCTCCAGCGTGGAGTGCCCGTTCGGCTCCATCTGCATCGACAACCAGTGCCGCGGCTGCCAGGCAGACGCGGAGTGCGGCGCCTCCGGCGTGGTGTGCTGTCAGGGCCAGTGCGTCGCGGGCAGTTGCTGCGGCTCGGCAGACTGCGCCGGTGGGAAGGTCTGCACGGGCAACCAGTGCGGCGCGTGCGCGGTCAACGCCGACTGCCCGGCCCGCTTCGTGTGCTGCGGCGGCAGCTGCCAGGTGGACGGAACCTGCCCGGGCAACAACGGCGGCGGCAGCAACGGCAACGGCCAGCCGGGAGACGCCTGCAATTCGGACTCTGCCTGCGGCAGCGGCCTGAAGTGCTGCGGCGGCAAGTGCCTGCGCGGCGACTGCTGCACCAGCACGGACTGCCCGCAGCCGCTGCTGTGCGTCCAGTACGCCTGCCAGGCCTGCTCGGGTGACGCCCAGTGCGGCGTGGGGCAGAAGTGCTGCGGCGGCACGTGCGTCACGGGCGGCTGCTGCCCCGGCAGCGTCTGCGCCAACGGGCAGGCCTGCGTGGCCTACCAGTGCAGCGCCTGCGCGGCCAACTCGGATTGCGGTCCCGGCAACCAGTGCTGCAACGGCCTGTGCATCCAGAACGCCAACTGCTGTGGCAACGGGGGCTGCGCCCCGTACGTGTGCCGCGCCAACAGCTGCACCACCTGCAGCAACGACGCGGAGTGCGGCGCGGGCTCCAAGTGCTGCGGCGGGGCCTGCGTGCTGGGTGCCGCCTGCTGCGCCAACCAGGACTGTCCGTCTGGCCAAGCCTGCCTCTTCGGCAAGTGCGGCGCCTGCATCAAGGACCGGGACTGCGGCTCCGGTGAGAAGTGCTGCAACGGCAGCTGCAAGCAGACCAACTGCTGCACGCGCGCGGACTGCCCGGCGGGACAGACGTGCGGGGCGTTCGGCTGCTCCAACTGCAGCTCGGACTCCCAGTGCGCTGCCGGCCAGAAGTGCTGCGGCGGCCAGTGCCTGGACGGCGTGTGCTGCGCCAACGCGGACTGCGGCGCCGGCAAGCAGTGCATCAACAACGGCTGCAGCGCGTGCACCACCAGCGCCCAGTGCGCCAGCAATGAAATCTGCTGCAACGGCAGCTGCAAGCCGGGCAGCTGCTGCGGCAACGCCGACTGCGCGGGCCTGTTCTGCGAGGGCAACGCCTGCCGCGCCTGCCAGGCCCACTCCGAGTGCGGCGCGGGGGCGAAGTGCTGCGGCGGCGCCTGCCTGCCCAACACCCAGTGCTGCAACAGCGGGGACTGCAGCGGCGGCTTGGCGTGCAAGAACGGCAAGTGCTTGGCCTGCACGGCGGACGCGGACTGCCCCGGGGCCAAGTGCTGCAACGGCGCCTGCGCGCCGTTCTGCGAGAACTCCCGCGTGTGGGACACGGACCAGGAGCTCAGCTTCGGCAAGACGGACAACCTGGCCTGCACCAAGGACGCGGACTGTGACACCAGCAAGGGGTTGAAGTGCTGCCCGTCCGGCGGCTGCCTGAAGAACTGCCCGGCGGGCCAGACCGCCCTGGACCCGGACTGCGGCCCGGGCAAGCTGTGCCTGTCCCAGGTGCAGAAGGTGGAGCAGCCCTTCATGTGGGTGCCCATCAGCTCCAGTAACTCGGCCGTCCGGTTCGACACCCGCACCGGTGCCCGCTTCGGCCCGTACGGCACGCTGGGCGGCTCGCCCTCGCGCACGGCGGTTGACCCCAACGACGGCTCGCTCTGGGTGGCCAACCGCAGCTCGCCCCAGACGCTCACGCACATCATGGGGGACGGCAGCGTGGGCTGCACGGTGACCACCACCACGCAGGGCGGCTGGAGCAACCGCGGCGTCTCCCTGGATGCCAAGGGGAACGCGTGGATCGCCGTCTCCGGCGAGTACGTCATGAAGAAGTACAAGCAGCTTCCGAACAACCCGGTGTGCCAGCTCGAAGCGACGGTGTCCGTCCCGGACTACGTGTACGGCGCGGGGCTGGGGAACCGGAACCTGGTGTGGGCGAGCGGCATCAACAGCGGGACGCTCGCCGCCATTGACGCCAACAACAACACCATGAAGTTCTGGTACTTCCGTCCCTCGGGCTGCTCGGTGGGCTACGGCATGACCGT
The DNA here is from genome assembly GCA_016875515.1 of Deltaproteobacteria bacterium. Taxonomy (GTDB): domain Bacteria; phylum Myxococcota; class Myxococcia; order Myxococcales; family Myxococcaceae; genus VGRA01. Next base: position 2,366 of record VGRA01000154.1, read on the forward strand.
GGACTCGGACTACGTGTGGCTGGGCTCGTACTGGTGCGGCGGGGTGGTCCGCTGCAGCATCAACGGGATGCTCAGCCGGCCGAGCGGCTCCACGGTGGGCAACGACGTCTGCACCTACATCAACACCGGCGGCAACCCGCGCGGCCTGGCCGTGGCGGCCCCGGACCCGGTGGACGGCAAGGTCTACGTCTACGCGGCCATGTGGAGCCAGAACAGCATCGTGAAGATTGACCGGGACTCGGCCAGCATCGTCAGCTACATCCCCACCTCCGGCGGGTATCCCATCAGCTGCTCGGTGGACCGGGACGGGCGGCTGTGGGCCGTCAGCTACAACGGCTCGGTGGAGCGCATTGACCTCTCCAACGGGGCGCGCGCCAGCTTCCCGCTGCCCGGCAACCCGTATGCCTACACGGACCTCACCGGCATGCAGTCCACCATGGCGGCGCTCATCCCGGGCCGCTGGTTCGGCATCCACGACGCGCAGTACGCCACGCCCAGGTGGAAGCGGGTGGAGATGACCGGCAAGCTGCCGCCGCAGACGTCCGTGTTCGTGCGGGCCCGCTCCGCGGACAACCTCACCCAGCTGGAGACCGCCGCCTGGTCCTCGGAGCGGCTGCTGCCCGCGGACATCTCGTCCGTGCCGCAGAAGCGTTACATCCAGCTGGAGATCAAGCTCCAGTCCGACGCGTACACCTCCACGCCGGTGGTGGACAAGATCCAGCTCTTCTGGGGCCCGTAGCACCCACCGGCGAGCGGCCTGCCCGGCCACAGGGCAGGTTCTTTATCCGGTAAGCGGCGCGTGATATCTCACCGCGGTCATCTTCCGCACTGCGACGAACCCTGCAGCAGGAGGCTCAGCGTGAAATCTCGAACCGGTCGACCGGTCTTCTCTCAGGCAGCAGCGTTGGGCTTGGCGCTGCTCGTCGCCCCGGACGCACCTGCCGCGGGGGCGGCCGCGTCCCGGCTGGCCTCCACGCGCATGACGCTGCGCGGGACGGACCTGCCGCTCGCCAACGTGCTTAACCAGATTGCCCGCTCGGCGCAGCTGGCGCTGGTGGTGGACAAGGACGTCCGGTTGGACCGCACGGTCTCCAGCCCGCAGCTGGACGACCAGCCCCTGGACACGGCGCTGTCCGTGGTGCTGACGCCGCTCGGGTACTCGTACGGCGTGGACGAGGATCGAAAGTTCCTCCGCGTCTTCGTCTACGAGTCGCGCACCTTCAAGGTGAACATGCCCACGGTCATCCAGGACTGGACCGCCTCCATCGCGAGCGCGGGCAGCTCCGCGGGCGGCGGCGGGGACCCGCTGGGGGCGCGCATTGGCCTGTCTGCCCGGACGGACACCACCGGCATCTGGGAAGAGGTGGACAAGTCCCTGAACCGGCTGATGGGCGGTGACCCGGGTGGCGGCAGCAGCGCCCAGGGCGGCGGTCAGGCGGATGCGAAGGCGGGGGCGCCCCGGGAGATGGGCGCCTTCTCGGTCAACCGGGTGGCCGGCTTCGTCACGGTGCGGGCGCTGCCCGCGGTGATGCCCGCCATCGAGTCCTACTTTGACGCGCTCAACGAGGAGATGGGGCGCGAGGTGGCAATCGAGGCGAAGATCCTCCAGGTGGACTTCAACGACTCGAAGGCCGCGAGCGTGGACTGGAACCTCCTGGCCGCGCGCCTGGGCCAGAACGCGTTCGTGTCCGGCAACGTGCCGGGGAGCAACCTGCTGGCGTCCGGCACCTCGCCGTTCGTGCGGGTGTCCGGCCGGGCGGGTGACGCCTTCATCCGGGCGCTGGAGGAACAGGGCAAGGTGAGCGTCATGGCCCAGCCCACGCTGGCCCTGGGCAACAACCTGCCGGCCATCATCGAGCTGAGCCGGGTGCTCGGCTACGTGTCCCAGCAACAGACCACGGTGGTGCAGAACGCCGCGGCGCAGGTGACGGTGCAGACCTCGTCGCTGTCCGACGGCCTCATCATCTCCATGCTGCCCCGCGTGCTGCCGGACGGGGAGGTGTCCCTGGCGCTCGCCACGGTGCTGCAGGACGTGCTGGAGATCCGCCGGGAGAACTTCTCCAACTCGTTCGTGGAGCTGCCCCGCACGGCGCGGCGGTCCTACAATGGCGTGGTGCGGGCGCGGCTGAACGAGACGCTGGTGATTGGCGGTCTCATCACCACGCGGAAGGAGGAGAGCACCACGGGGCTCCCGTTCCTCTCCCGAATCCCGGTGATGGGGTGGCTGTTCGGCGGCAACCGGTTCGTGGACAAGAAGTCGGAGCTCATCATTGCCGTGACGCCGCGCGAGGTGAAGGGCGTGCCGGCGGCGGCGCCGGTGCCGGTCCGCCTGGAGTCGGGGAACGACTAGGCCGTGAAGAAATTCATCGTCATCAGCCCGGACCTTGTCTGGGTGGCGCACGGGGAGGGCGGGGTCACCACGCTGGATGACCTGCCGAACCACCTCCAGACGAAGGAGGACGCACTGTTCGCCATCCTCCCGCAAATCCAGCGCGTGGTCGCCACCGAGCGCACGCTGGACACCGTGATGGCGCAGACCTTCCCGCCGGGGGAGAACTCGTTCCGGGCGGAGCCGCTCGAGGACAACGTCTTCCAGGTGTATGTGGCGCGGACGGACTTGCTGGACCGGCTGCGGTCCCTCGGGCGGGAGGTGTTCATCGTCCCGTACCCGGCGGCGGTGCGGCACGCGCTGTCCACGCTGAACCCGGAGGCGGAGAGCTCGCTGCGCGAGCGCACCCGGGTGTTCCTGCAGGCCCTCACCGAGGCGCCCAAGTCGGACGAGAAGGTCATCGTCGACGTGCTGGGACAGGACTACGTCATCACCGCCCTGCGCGGGAAGGAGGTGCTGGCGGTCCGGCACGTCCGCGGCGGCGAGCCGGTGATGGAGATGCAGCGAACGCTGGCCTCCGCGCGCATGGACAACCCGGGCGTGATGTCCCGGGACCAGGACTTCATCCTGGAGCTGCAGAGCCAGGGGTTCGAGGCGGAGCTGCCGGACCTGGCCGGGCTGATGGTGGGCGAGTCGGTCCTCGACAAGGTCACCTCGCTCCGGTACCTGACGGACATTGAAATCGCGCGGGAGCGCGCCCGGCAGAACAAGCGGAAGGCGGTGACCGCCTTCAGCGTGGGGCTGGGGATGATGGCCATCACCGGCGGCGCCTACGCGGTGGTCCACGGCAAGCTGGTGGAGCAGAAGACGCGCAACGCCACGCTGACGCGGGACATTGAAGACAAGCAGGCGGCGGTCTCGGCGAACTACCAGGAGCGGTACGCCACCATTGCGCGGGGCGAGTCGGTCTCCATGCACGAGGAGCTGTTCGACCTGTCCACGGCGCTGCCGCCGCAGGTGGTGCTGCAGAGCCTCGAGCGGGACGCGAACACGGGGCTGGTGGCCACGCTGGAGCGGCGTCCCGGGGCGGCCCCCTTCTCCAAGAGCGACCTCAAGTCCGCGCTGGCCTCGTCGCCCTACTTCGCGGCGGCGGAGATCGTGGAGAGGTACGAGGGGCACCTGGTGCGGTACGTGCTCACGGTGAAGCCCACGCCGCCCGCCGCTGCGCAAGGGGCGGCCCCCGCGCCATGAGGAGCACGCCATGAGGTCCCTGTACGTGATGACGGTGGTGTTCGTGCTCGGCTCGCTGGGGCTGGGCATGCTGGCCAAGGACGAGTGGGAGGAGGCGGACCGGCTGGAGGCGCGCAACCGCGGCCTGCAGGTGGACTTCGACGCGCTGTCCGCCGAGTCCGGGAGCCTGGACCGGGCGGAGCCGTTCCCGCTGCGGTTCAAGGAGGACGCGCTCTCGGAGCTGTTCTCGCGGGCCATCGAGGCGGGCGAGGTGCTGGGGGCGGGGGTGCGCGTGGAGCCGCGCAATGCCAGCATGGGCGTGCAGGAGATGCAGTTCGTGGAGTTCAAGGCCGGCGTGCAGAGGTGCGAGGTGACGCTGCAGGCCGGGCTCGAGCGGGAGGGGGCGGGCGCCATCCTCACCATGCTCGAGGAGGAGCTGGGGGAGTTGCCCGTGTCGGTGCGCAAGACGCGCGTGCGGCTGGTGGGTCAAGCGGTCTCGGTGTCCATGGACGTG
>VGRA01000155.1 GCA_016875515.1 Deltaproteobacteria bacterium
TGGCCCCCAGCGCCGCCCCGCCGGACACCCCCAGCACGAACGGGTCCGCCAGCGGGTTGCGCAGGAGCACCTGCAGCCCCGCGCCGGAAGCGCCCAGGGCCGCCCCCACCATGAGGGCGAGCACAGCGCGCGGCAGCCGCAGCCGCCACAGCAGCGCCCCATCCAGGGAGTCCGGCTCCGCCCACGCGCGCTGCAGCGACAGGGGCTGGTCCCCGAGCCACACCGCCAGCAGCACGGCGCCGGCGAGCAAGGGAAGCAGGAAGGCGAAGGCGGTGGAGGCTCGGCGGGTCACGGCGGCGGGGGCCTCCGTCCTACCATCACTCCCGCCAGGACACCTCCCGCGTGCGCAGGCTGCCGGGACCCGAGAGCCCCTCGCACCGCGCCCCCGCGCCCCGGCCCACTGGGCCGCAGCCAGTACCCGGATGACCCGTCACCCTGCGCGGCGGCACAACCACTCTCCGGCGCATCACGCTGGCCTGGGGCAAAATGAGCGCGGGTGAAAACAGCCGTAGAGTAGGCGCGATGATGTCCTCGACCGCCTCCCTGCTCCGGCGCGTCCTCGCCGGGTTCCTCCTCGGCTGGACCACATCCGCGAGGGTCGTGGTCCGGCACCTCGGCCGTTTCCGGGGGCGCTCGCCCCTGTTCGGCCTGCTCGGCAGCTCAGCGGTGCTCGCCGGTGTCTGCGCGCTGAACGGCTGGGGAGACATGGTGGGCTACGGGCTCGCGGTCTCCGCCTTCACCTCGTGCGGGGCCCTGCTGGTGCTCGCGCTTCACGACAGTGCGCAGGCCGCTGGGCAGCCCCCGTCCAACTGAGTCCTCTGCAATGGGGCGTGCCACGGCGCAACCGCGGCTCGGACGCACCAAGGCGACGACGTCACAAGACGGACGGTTGCGTGCGGCCGGCGGACGAACCGACGGGGCTGACGAGGACTCCCGAACCTGGTGCGGGGACTCCCGGAGGTTCGACGCCTTCCGTCTGCATGTGGAAGTCTCTCAGCCCACGCCGAGTGCCCGCGGGACTCGGTGGCTCCTGCGTCTGCCCGCCCCGGTTTCGACGCCGGCCTTGGGACGCTTCTTCCAGCGCTCGGCTCGGCGAGTTCAGCACCCACCGCGGCACTTGACCTCTGTTGATGCATCCGCCGTTGCCCGTTGGCGCCCCTCCGAACGAGCGCTGCACCTCGCACTCCAAGGCGGCTTCCGCGTCAAGGACGCCCGCGCCGACGTCGCCGTCCTCGCCGGAGGGCGCCACCTCCGCGTCTGCCACTTCATTCCCGCACGACGCTGACCTCACTCCCCCTTCGTCACCCCTTGCCCCTCTGAAGGCCGCACCGCCGCCACCATCCGCCGCACCGTCTCCCAGCCCTTCGCCAGCCTCGGTCCGGGGTACAGCAACTCCTTGCCCGCCACCGCCTCCCAGCGGGCCTCCTTCAACCCCGGCAAGCTGCGCAGCTTCTGCGAGCCCGTGTCCGGCTCCGCCGCGTTGATGACCAGGTCCGGCTTCAGCGCCATGGACCGTTCCACGGGCAACGTCACCCACGCCCCGGCGGGCGGCGCAAGGACGTTCAATCCACCCGCGTCCCGGAGCAGCTCGTCCGCGAAGCTGCCGGGCCCCGCCGCCACCAGCGGCTCGAAGCCGTACACCACCAGCACCCGGGGCCGGGGCTTCCCCGCCGCCTCCTCCCGCACCCGGGCGCGCGCCGCCTCCAACCCGCGGGCCAGCCGCTCGCCTTCCGCGGCACGGCCGAGCAGCCCGCCCACCTCCCGCAGCGCCACCAGCACCCCCTCCACGTCCTCGAGCGGGTACAGCCTCACCGGCACCCCCATCCCCGCGAGCGTCTCCACCGCCCGCCGGTTTCCCGGCCCGGGGCTGCACAGCACCAGGTCCGGCCGCAGCCGCACCACCGCCTCCACCGATGGGTCCGAGAAGCCGCCCACCCGCGGCAGCTCCGCCACCTCGGGCTGCTCGTCGAAGCGGCTCACCCCCACCAGCCGCGTCCCCTCCCCCAACGCGAGCACCACGTCGGTCAGGGAAGGTGCCAGCGTCACCACGCGCCGCACCGCCGCAGGGGCCTTCGGCTCGGGGCCGAGCGACCCGCTGCGGGGCAGCGCGCACAGCGGCAGCGTGAGCAGCAGCGCCAGCATCACGGGGCCAGCACGTCACCGATGTAGGACGAGAAGGTGCTCACCCCGTCCGGCGCGGGGCAGGCCTGCACCGGCCCTCCCGTGCTGAAGCCGGACAGCTCGGAGAGGTCCGCCGCGGAGAGCACGAACAGCCGCCCCACCGCCTGGTCCGTCACGAACACCCGCCCGCCCGTCACCGCCAGCCGGCCCACCACCGGGCAGTCGCCGCCGTTGGCCGGACAGGCCACGCTCCACGCCGCCAGCCGCTCCAGTGCGCCGGAGGCACCCCGCCCCAGCTTCACCACGCCGGCCTTCTCCACCGCGGTGGCCGCGTAGGTGGGCGGGGCGTACGTCACCTTACCCGTGCAGGCCACGTAGAGCGCGTCCCCGGCTGCAACCACAGAGGTGGCGTTGAGGCACACCGCCCCCAGGTCCACCGCGGCCAGCGCGCGCGTCTGCGGGTCCAGTTCCACCACCATCCCCGGTCCCGCCGGCACGTAGCCGATGTCCAGGTTGTTGAGCGCCCCGTACAGCTTGCCGTTCCACGGCACGAGCGTCATGGGGCGTGCCAGCGGCGCGGCCGCCTGCCCGTCGAACGGCTTGAGGTCCAGCTTGGACAGGTCCACCGGCGTGCCTGCGTCCAGGGTGGCCAGGTCCACCGGGACCACCTTCTGGCCCGCCGCCGCCGTCTGGGCGTCAAAGCCGCCGTACAGCGTCACCCACGCCACCCCGTCCACCACGGCCACGCCCTGCGGGAAGCTGTTCTCCCCCAGGTTCACCTCGCCCACCGTCTGCAGCGCCAGCCCCGCCCCGCCGTCCAGCGGCGCCGCGGACAGCACCTGCAGCGTGCCCAGGTCCCCGTTGGCCACCAGCACCTTGCCCTCCGCCTGCAACCCCACCACCTGGTTGGGGATGCTCCCCACGGCGGGCGCGCCGCCGTCCGCGGGCGAGCGGTCCTCGTGGCCCCCGAGGGACAGCTGGTACAGCCGCCGGTCCCCGCTGTCCGCCACGAGCAGCCCATCCCCGTACCGGCCCAGCGCCGCCGGCGCGCTGCCCAGGCTCACCTTGGGCCCCTGCGCCAGGTCTGCCGCCCGCAGCCCCGCCACTTGGCCGAAGCTGGAGCACGCGAGCACCACGTCATAGGCGCACACCCCGTCCCGGCAGCTGCGCTGGTTGTCGCACGCGTTGCCGCAGGCGCCGCAGTGCTGCGCGTCCGAGTCCAGGTCCACGCAGCCCTGCCCGCACTGCACCTTCCCGCCCGTGCAGGTGGACTGGCACGTGCCCGCCACCGTCCCGTCCGGTTCCGTCTCCGCCGAGCAGACGTCCCCCGGCGCGCAGGCCTTCCCGCACCCGCCACAGTGGCGCGCGTCCGTGGTGGTCACCACGCAGGCCCCGTCACACGCCGCGGTGCCCGGGGCGCACACGCACGCCCCGGCGCTGCACTCCTGCCCCGTGGCGCACGCGTTCCCGCACGCGCCGCAGTTGCGCACGTCCGCGCTGAAGTCCGCGCAGCCGCTGCCGCACCGGGCCGTCCCCGCCTGGCACACCACCCCCTGCTGCGGACACCCCGCCAGCACCGCTGCCAACACCGCCCCCACTGCCCAACCCCACGTGTTGCTCATGGCCTTGCCTCTCCCCGTTTGCGCTGCCCGGCATCCAGCGCCACATTCAAGGTGAGGTACGCCGCCCTGCCGGGGAGCGGGTACCCGTCCAGGTCAGACCCCTGGACGTCCATCAGGTTCTTCAGCTCCGCCCCCACGGTGACCTCCGGGGACGCCCACGGGAGGGCCATCACGCCCACGTTCAGGAAGGCGCGCGCTGGCAGCGTCACCGTCGCCGCGCGGTTCACCACCTGCCCGGACTGGGCGAGCACCTCCGCCCTGCCCGTCAGCCACGCCGGCCCTCCCACCACCCGCCCGTAGGCGCGGTGACGCGGGCGGTACGGCAGCTCGCGGCCGTGGTAGCGCGGGTCGTCCCGGAGGTTCTCCGTGAAGGTGAGCGTGTAGCCGACCTGCACCGCCAACCACTGCGCCGGGCGCGCCTCTCCGTCCGCCTCCAATCCATATGCGCAGGCCGCGGAGAAATTGTACGGCCTTGCAAGGAACGGCGGGTACAGCTCGTAGGAGATGAGGTCCTCGTACAGCGAGTAGAATCCCGCCACCCCCCAGCGCCCGCGCCCGAGCTGCTGGCCCACCCCCGCGTCCGCGGACAGCGCCCGCTCGGGGCGGAGCTCCGGGTTGGGCAGGAGCGTCCCCTGCACCAGGTACAGCTCCGCGAAGGACGGGGCCCGGGCCGCCTGCCCCGCGTTGGCCCGCACCTCCAGCCCGCCCCAGGGCAGCCGCCCCAGCACCCCCAGCTTGGGAGAGAAGGTGGTGAAGGGGCCGGAGCGGTCCACGCGCGCGGAAGGGGACAGCACCCAGCCGCCCCACTGCACGTCGTCCACCAGCAGCGCCCCCACCCGGCCCCACCCGCGAGACGCCCCGTCCGACGCACTCTCCAGCCCCTCCCACCCCGCCTGCAGGGACGCGGTGAGGTGGTGGTTGCCCCCCACCGCTGCCTCCCACGTCCCCTCCAGCCCCGCCTGGGACTGCCTCTGCCGCAGCGCCATCCCGAACAGCCCGCCGGACAGCGTGGTGCGCTCCTCCATGCCGTGCCCGCGCAAGGACAGCAGCTGCCCCGCCCCCAGCACCCGCGAAGCCCGCACGGTTGCAAACGCGCGCGTCCCCTCCTGCCGCGCATCCGGCGTGGGGTTCTGGGACGTTCCGGCCAGCCCGCGCCCCTCCGCGAACAGCTCCACCAGCGCGTCCCCGTCCCAGCCGCCCAGCGCGCGGCGGTAGCGGAGCAGCGCGCCGCCCTGACGGGAGTCGTTGTTCTGCCGCTCGCGCACCACGGGGGCGTTGCCGTCCCACAGCGGGCGGTCGTCGTGCAGGTAGGGGAAGTTTCCCCGGCTTCGGCCGCCGTGCAGCAGCAGCAGCACCGCCCCGCCGGCCAGCGGCGACTCGCCGGCCAGCTGCAGCGCCTGGGTGTCGAACGCGCCGGCGGTCAGGGCGGCGCTCGCACGGGCCACGTCCTCCGCCCGGGGGGCGCGCGTCACCACGTTCACCACGCCCCCCAGCGCGCCGGGGGCGTACCGCCCGCCGCCCCCGCGCAGCACCTCCACCCGGTCCACCGCGGCCAGCGGCACCCGGGACAGGTCCGCCCCCGCGCCGTTGAGCGACAGCGGCGCGCCGTCCAGCAGCACCAGCACCCCGTTGGAGGCCGCCCCCCGCATGCTCAGCCGGCTGGCCTGCCCGTAGCCCCCGGCCTGCGACAGCGTCAGCCCCGGGGCCGCGGCCAGCAGGCCTGCGAGGTCCACCGCCTCGCCGCGGCGCTCCTCCGCCCGGAGCACGGTGAGCTGGGCGGACACGTCCCGGCGCAGTGGGCTCTCCGGGGCGGGCTCCTCGGCGGGCGCAGGGAGGGCCACCACCTCCACGGGCGGTACCACCGGCGCGGGCGGCAAGGCAGCAGCGCTGGAGAGCCACGCGGCGAGCGCGAGACCCGGGAGACCGGAAACCATGTCCGCCTTCCGCCCCCTCCACCGGAGGGGGAAGGCCTGCAGTGAATGCACGCCGGGCGCGGCCTCATTGCCGCGCCCGTACCTCGGGACAGGTCTCCTGGCTGACGGGACCGGCAGGCCACTGCACCTGCCGGCGGCGCCTTCCACCTTCCCCCGGGAGACGTCCCCAGAGTGGCGACTGCGTGAAGGCCACCGGGCCCCGGTTTGGCCGGGGCCTCCCGCTCACAGTGGCGGGACCGCGCCGGATTCGCACCGGCTTCCCTCTTCGTCCCAGTCTCCTGGGAACCCCGAGGCAGGCGCGGTTATACGTGCTGGGCGCGAGGGGCGTCAAGGCGGCGCTCGGCCGGCGGGAGCCGCGCTGGAGCGGCCGTGCCCGTCCACGCCCCCGAACGGCCCGGGCCGCGGGGGACGCGCGCCGCCCTGCCCTCCGCTCGGGCCGCGCCGTGGCACGTGTGCTGCTCAGCCCCGCTGCTGTCTCCACCATCCCGGTGGGACATCCAACCAAAGGAGGCAGGGCGTGAGTTTCCAGTACGGCAAACGCTACACGGTCTTCAGCATACGGAAGGCGGAGCGGGGGGACGCGAGCGTGTGGACGCGCGCGGGCAACGCGTTCCTCAACAAGGACGGCTCCCTGAACGTCTACCTGGACGTGCTCCCCATGTCGGGGGTGCTGCACGTGCGGGAGGCGGTGGAGGAGCGGCAGCGGGCAGACGGGGCGCAGAACGAACGGCCGGAGCTCGCGGAGCTCCCGGCCATGGGG